>JAIVHD010000314.1:3824-9567 GCA_020201235.1 Lysobacteraceae bacterium | reverse complement strand
GTCGATGGCGTGCAGCTCACGCCGCAGCCGGTGCAATGAGCGTCGATACGGTTGTCATCGGTGCGGGCTGGGCCGGGCTTTCGGCGGCGACGGTTCTGGATGCGGCCGGGCACAATGTGGTCGTTATCGAGAAAGCGCGTGGGCCGGGTGGACGAAGTGCAACGCGCCGAACCAGCCATGCGCGCTTCGATCTCGGCGCGCAGTACTTTACCGTGCGCAACGCGGCCTTTGGCCGGCAGGTGCAGCAGTGGCGCGATCTCGGGCTGGTCCAGCCCTGGAAGCCGAGACTGGCCGTGTTCGGCGATCGTCCCGTGTCCAGTGGCAGCGAGGAGGTGCTTCGCTTTGTCGGGGTGCCGGGCATGAGCTCAATCTGCCGGCACATGGCGGATCAATTGAATGATCGGCAACAGTGCCGTTGGCAAACGCGGGTCGAGCGGCTGGAATTTGACGGCCTGTGGCATCTCGAACTCGCCAACGCCGACGGTGATGAGCCAGAGCGCATTTCGGCCAGGCGCCTGCTGATCACCGCGCCGCCAGCGCAGGCCGCCGCGTTGCTCGGTCTTGAGGATCCATTGCACGCAAGGCTGGCCGCAGTTCGCTTCGATCCATGCGTTACCGCGTTGTTGAGTTTTAGCGAAGCCCTGAACGCCGGCCTGGATGCAGCTTTCGTCAACCTGCCGGGGGCCTTGTCCTGGGTCGCGCGAAATTCGAGCAAGCCGGGCAGGGACGGTGAGGACTGGGTCCTGCACGGTGCCGGCGACTGGTCTCGGGATCGCCTCGATCAGCCGTTGGATCGCCTGGCTGACGAACTTGCTGCGGCATTCTCTAATCTGCTGGAAAAACCCCTGCCGTCGATTCAGCACCAGTCTGCGCATCGCTGGCGCTATGCACAAGCCCGACAGGCACTCGATATTGGCTTCATCGAAGATGCGGAACGCCGACTGGCGATTGCCGGCGACTGGCTTTCGGGCAGCCGCATCGAGGGTGCCTGGACCAGTGGCTGGCGCGCCGGTAGCGGGTTGGCGCAAGCGGACTGACGGTTTGCAAGGCAGCTCGTCGAGCCTTTGTTGCGTGCTCTTGAGTTGTATTCACGGGGCCTGGAACCGCCTCGTGACGATCGGGTGGTGGATCGCCGGGGTCAAAAGATCGGGCTGCGCGCCGGGGCGAACATGACCGGTGAAACCTTCGTCCTCCCTGGTCACTGTCGCCGGTACAATACAACGCATGGCAGACTCTGAAATTGGAAAAGTCCTGGATGGCAAAGCCGTGGCCGAACGTCTTGTCGTGCGGGTCGCACAGGCGGTCGAAAATTCCCGACAGCGCGGCGTTCGCGCACCAGGGCTTGCCGTGGTGCTGGTGGGCGATGATCCGGCCTCGGACGTATACGTTGGCAACAAGGTGCGGGCCTGCGAGCATGCGGGTTTGATTTCGCGCGACTATCGACTGGCCCATGGCGTCGATCAAAAAAGCCTGCTGGCGTTGATCGATGACCTCAATGGCGACGACGAGATCGACGGCATTCTGGTCCAGTTGCCGCTGCCGGCCCATATGGACGAGCATGCGGTCACTCAGCGAATCGCAGCCAACAAAGACGTCGATGGTTTCCACTCTGGAAGCGCTGGTTGGCCAGGCGGACTACCTGTTCGTGGCCGTTGGAAAACCGGATATCGTTCGGTCGGAATGGATCCCGAACGGTGCTGTGGCCGTCGATATCGGCATCCATCGTGATCCCCAAGGTCGTTTGCGCGGTGACTTGGAGTATGCAACGGCTTGTCGCCGAGCAGCCTGGATTACGCCCGTGCCCGGTGGCGTAGGACCCATGACTGTTGCGACCCTGATGCAGAACACGGCTGAGGCCAGTGGCCTGGTCGTTCGTTCGCCATGATGATTAAGCTGAGAATCTTAATCGTTGCGAACTGCGCGGTTATGCTGGCCGGCTGTGGTGCACTGGTCGAACGGGCCACGTCGAATTTTGCTGCTGACCTTGAACAGGCGGTTCTCAATTATGACGAGCCGCTGATCATCGAACGTGGGCTGCCGTCATTCCTGTTGATTCTGGAAGCGCGGGCCCGGGCCAATCCCGAAAATGCTGACCTGCTGATTAACCTGGCCGGTCTGACCGGAACCTACGCCAGCCTGTTCGTTGACCAGCCCGACAGCGCGCGCCGTCTGACCCGTCGGGCGCTGGATTATGCCGAACAGGCCGTCTGCGCGCGGCAATCGATTTTGTGCCGCGCATCCAGGCTGCCGTTCGACTCGTTCGAGCAGCGACTGGAGGATCTCGACGAGGGTCACCTGGAAAGCGCCTATGCCCTGGCGACCGCATGGGTGTCCTGGATCGCCGCAGTCAGCAACGATTATGCGGCGCTGGCCGACTTGCCAAAAGTCGAAACGCTGTTGGAAAAAGTGGCGGCGATCGACCCGCAGCACGATGATGGCGCGGTCTGGCTTTACCTCGCCGTTCTAAACAGCCAGCGGCCGCCCGCCGCCGGAGGCCGACCGGATTTGGCAGTAGAATTTTATCAGCGCGCGCGCCGCATTTCCAAAGGGCGAAATCTGCTGATTGATGTCTTCATGGCCGATCAGTACGCGCGCCTGGTTTTTGATCGTGAACTGTTTGTCGAGTTGCTCGAAGGTGTCGTGCAGGCCGACCACGAGCAGCCCGGATACGTATTGGCGAATCGAATCGCGCAAGCGCGCGCGCAGCAGTTGCTGGACCAAACCACGAGGATATTTGATTGAACATAAACCGAATTCTTTTTGTCCTGTTCCTGCTTTTGAGTTCCGGCGCGCAGGCCGTGCAATTCAAGATTGCCGCACTGGCGCCGGAAGGCTCGACCTGGATGCAGGCTTTGCGCGATGCCGCCGAAGAGGTCGAGCAGCGCACCAACGGCGCGATCCAGATGCGCTTTTATCCCGGCGGCGTGATGGGCGATTCGGCCACGGTGCTGAGGCGGATGCGGCTCGGGCAGTTGCATGGCGGTGTTTTCGCGGTCGGCGAACTGGCCGGCATCGCGGCCGAAACCAACCTCTATTCGTTGCCTTTTCAGTTTCGCGATGTGGGCGAGTTGCAGCAGTTGAGGGATGAATTCGACCCGCTCATTCTTGAGGCGCTGCGTGAAGGCGGCCTGGTCGCGCCGTCGATTTCGCTGGCCGGGTTTGCCTACCTTTTTTCGCGCGACCGGATCGCCTCGACCGAGGACGTTTCGTCCGAGCTTAGGGTCTGGATCCCCAAAGACGATCCGCTTTCGCGTCGAACCCTGGAGGAGATCGGAGCCTCGGCCGTGCCGCTGAACATGGCCGATGTCTATACCGGCCTTCAGACTGGCACCATCAATACCTTCGCCAACACGTTATCGGGTGCCATCGTCCTGCAATGGCATACGCGTGCAAAACACATGCTCGACCTGCCGGTCCTCATGACCGCAGGCGTGCTGGCAGTGGATGAAAAAGTTTTTGCCAGGGTCGAGCCGGAGCACCAGCAAATCTGGCTGGACACTTTTGGCGCGGCGATGCGGACACAGGAACAGCGCACGAGCCGTGAAAACCAGGATGCGCTGCAGGCGCTGGTCGGCGAGGGAATCGAAATCGTGACTCCGGATGAGGACGACGCGCGCGCTTGGGCCCGGATCTCCGACCAGGTGCTCGACCGGATGCTGGCCAGCGGTGAGTTTGAAGTACCGGGTTATGAGCGACTGCGTGCGCGCTTGACCGAGCTGCGCGCGGAAGAACCATCGGGCGTGCAGTGAGCGGCGATCCGTCGGGCGCGGCCGACGGCGAGCCGACGACGCGCGCAGGGCACGCGATACGAAAGCTTGAAATCGGCCTGATTACGCTGATTTTCGCTGCCGTGGTTTTGATTGGTTTGGTCCAAATTGGCCTGCGCAATTTCGCCGACAGCTCGTTAATCTGGGCCGACCCGGCGATGCGCGCTGGCGTCTTGTGGTTGACCATGCTGGCGTCCGCGCTTGCAGCCGGTCAGGCACGCCATATCAAGGTTGATGTGCTAGGCCGCAAGCTGCCGGAGTCGCTCCGGCATTGGGTTGCACGGCTGATGTTTTTTGCCTCGGCGCTGATTTGCCTGGCGTTGACTGCGGCAAGCATGAACCTGTTGGTGCTCGAATACCAGATTAACGAACTTGCCTTTCTTGGCGTTCCCCGCTGGATGGTGCTGGTCATCATCCCGACCGGCTTCGCGCTGATGGGCTGGCGCTTCCTGCGCCATGCATTTGGCCTCTCACGCGCGCAGGAGATATCCGTCTGATGTTGTTCGTGCTGCTGCTTTTGCTCGCGCTTCTCGGCATGCCGCTGTTTGCTGTGATCGCGCTGGGCGCGATGATCGCGTTTCATTCCGAGGGGCTAAATCTCAGCCTCGTGGCAATGGAATTTCAGCGCATCGGCGAACTGCCGGTGCTGGTCGCGCTGCCGCTGTTTACCTTCGCTGGCGTACTGCTGTCGTATTCGAAAACACCTGAACGACTGGTCGACCTGACGCGTTCGCTGTTTGGCTGGATGCCTGGTGGCCTTGCAATCCTGGGGCTGGGTCTGTTCGCGCTGATGACGGCATTTACCGGCGCATCGGGCATTACCGTGGTGGCGCTGGGTTCGCTGATGCTGCCGGCCTTGCTCAAGGCGGGTTATCCCGAGCAGTTTTCGCTTGGCCTGGTGACCGCCGGCTCCAGCATGGGCGTTTTGTTTGCGCCGTCGCTGCCTTTGATTCTTTACGCCGTGATCGCCCAGCAGGTTGCACCCGGCCAGGGCATCCGCATCGAGGAGCTCTTTCTGGCTGGCGTACTGCCAGGCCTGCTGATGCTAGTGCTGATGGCCGGCTGGGCCATGCGGGTGCGTGCTCGACTGCCGGCCGAGCAAACACCGCGCCCGCCGATCGGGGCAAGCCTGCGGGACGCGGTTTGGGAGTTGCCGCTGCCGTTCGTCGTGCTCGGCGGTATTTACGGTGGCTACCTTCTGGTTGTCGAGGCCGCAGTGGTGACCGCAGCATGGGTGCTGCTGACCTTAGTCGCGATTCGCCGCGATATTCAGTGGCGTCGAGTGCCGCTTGTGGTAACCGAGTCCATGGTCCTGGTCGGTGCGATTCTTGTGGTGCTGGGTGTGTCGATGGCCTCGACCAATATCATGGTCGATACCCAGGTGCCGCAAAAACTGTTTGATGCGGTCGAGCCGTGGATTACCAGCAAATGGCAGTTTCTGCTGATGATCAACCTGCTACTGCTGGTCGTCGGCATGATGCTGGATATCTTTGCCGCGCTGGTCATCATGGGACCGTTGATCCTGCCGATCGCACTGGCTTTCGGGGTCGATCCGGTGCACCTGGGCATCATTTTCCTGGCCAATCTGCAGATCGGCTACTGTACGCCACCGGTTGGTATCAACCTGTTCCTGGCCAGTCATCGGTTCAACAAGGATATTTTGGTGATCTACCGCTCGACCTTGCCTTTTCTGGCCTGGTTGCTGGTGTCGCTACTGATCATCACCTGGTGGCCGGCCTTGTCGCTGTGGCTGCCGGGGAGACTGTAACCGCCTGATCCACCTCTCCTCCGTCACGAAGTGCCGCCAGCTTCCTTGGCCGGGGTGTTTCGCGACCAAGCGCACCGGAGGCGTGCTCGCCTGTGCGGTTAACGCACAGGCGGCAAAAGTGCTGGCGGTTCCGACAGGCTCCTAGTTGCGCTCCAGGATGGCGCTGACACCCATGCCGCCGGCGGTGCAAATCGAGATCAGTCCGCGG
>JAIVHD010000314.1:0-3800 GCA_020201235.1 Lysobacteraceae bacterium | reverse complement strand
GGCACCGGTTGCCGCAAACGGATGCCCGATCGCGACCGAGCTGCCGTGGACATTCATTTTTGAGCGGTCGATTTCGCCAAGCGGGCGGTCCAGGCCGAGTCGCTTGCGACAATAATCCTGCGATTCCCAGGCTTTCAGCGTGCATAGAACCTGGGCCGCGAACGCCTCGTGAATTTCATAAAAATCAAAATCCTGAAGCGTAAGCCCGGCGCGCTGCAGCATTTCCGAGACCGCCACGGTCGGTGCCATCAGCAGGCCTTCGTCGGCACCGACGAAGTCGACCGCCGCAGTCCGGCTGTGGGTCAGCCATGCCGCAACCGGCAGATCATTCTTACGTGCATAGTCTTCGGACGTCAGCAGCACGGCAGCGGCACCGTCGGTCAGCGCCGTGGAATTTCCCGCCGTAAGCGTGCCCTGGCCAGAGCGGTCGAACGCCGGCTTGAGCTTGGCAAGTTGCTGCATGTCGCTGTCGGGTCGAACGTTGTTGTCGCGGAGAACGCCGGCATGCCCAACCACGAGATCATCGAAGAAACCCTGATCCCAGGCGCGCGCTGCTTTGTGATGACTTGCCAGCGTCAATTCATCTTGTTCTCGCCGGCTGACCTGCCATTCCTTGGCCATGCGCTCGCAATGTTCGCCCATTGACAAGCCGGTTCTCGGCTCGGCATTAGAGGGTGGCTTGGGGGCCAGTTCGCCCGGTGAAAGGCCCTTGAAGGCAGCCAGTTTCTGTTTTAGCGAACGTGCCTTGGAAAGTTGCATCAAGCGCTGCGCGAAGCGCCGCTGGAAGACGATCGGCGCGTCGCTGGTGGTATCGGTACCGCCGACGATTGCGCATTCGATGGCACCGGTCGCGATTTCGGCCCCTGCCAGCATGGCTGCCTGCAGACTCGTGCCGCAGGCCTGTTGAAGGGTGATTCCGGGAGTCAATGGCGACAGCGACGTTGACAGAAGGGCTTCGCGCGCGAGGTTCCAGTCCTTGGAATGCACGGTGACCGCGCCGGCGATAACCTTGTCCATCTGCTTGCCATCGAGCCCGAAGCGGTCGACCACGCCCTGAATTGCGCGGGTCAGCATATCCTGGTTGGTTTGGTCTGCATACAGGGTGCCCGAGCGGCAAAAGGGGATACGGCTGCCGCCGATGACGGCGATGCGCTTGAGTGAACCGTCGGTCATGACTTGAATCCTTTTCGATGTTTTTGTTCAGTAGTGCGGATCCGTTTTGGATACGCAGCTCAGTCGTCGGAGGGGGTTTCCTGGGATTCCGATTCGTTGCGACTTTCTGGCGACGCTGATGCGCTGCCATCCTTTGGTTTGCTCGCGTGCTTTTTTGATGTTCTCGCGGGGGCTTTCTTGCGTGTCTTTTTTGTGCTTGCAGCGGCTTTTGCGCGCGTGCTTTTTTTAGTCTTCTTCTTGGCGCTCGAGGAGGGCTGATCTGCGGCTGCTGGCGAAACGCGCTTTTCGCCGGTCTTGCGGCCATTGCGTTGGGCCGGGCCGCCTTGTTTGCCAGCGGTGCTCTCGGTTTTTTGCTCGTTATTGCCAGATGCTGCCGCGTGCGGCGAAGCGCTTTGATTTGATACAGCTTCTTCCGAGGGGCCGCTTTTGGATGCTGACTTGTCATCGGTTACGCGAGCGCTCGATGCAGCGGTGTCTTTCTGTGGCCGGGCCTTGTCCAGCAGCGAGTCATCGGCCGAAGCGGTCGCATCGCTGTTGTTGATGTAATGGATCGGGCCGCCTCGAAATGGCGCAAAGCCGGTGCCGAAAATCATGCCGGCGTCGAGCAGGTCCTGGTCAGCGACGACGCCATCCCGAAGGCAGGCCATGCATTCGTCGAAATACGGTTGCAGCAATTTTTCGGCAAGTTCGTTGAGATCGTGCCCCTTGTGGGCATTTTCATCGCGTTGTGGTTTGCCATTTTCCCATTTGTAGAAGCCTTCGCCGGTCTTTTTGCCTTTTTTGCCCGACTCGATCATGCTCTCCAAGACCTTTCGGTCCTCTCCGGCGGCCTTGCCGAGCAGCGTGTCGATGACATTAAGGCCGACGTCGAGACCGACCGTATCGACCAGCTCGACTGGTCCCATCGGCATGCCGAACTGAACCGCGGCTTTGTCCAGCGCTTCCTTGGGTGTGCCGTCGCGGTGCATGGTCATGGCGGTATACATATAGGGAACCAGCACGCGATTGACCAGGAAGCCCGGCGTTGATGTCACCGGCAGGGCATATTTGCCGATCTGGGTCGCAAAGCTTGAGCCATCATCGACGCGCGCCGAGTCGGTCGATTGGTCATCGTAGACCACCTCGACCAACGGCATTTTCGCGACCGGGTTGAAAAAATGCAGACCGATCAGCCGGGACGGGTCATCGAAAACATCGGCCAGCTCGTCAAGCGGGATCGCCGAGGTGTTGGTCGCGACGAGGGCGTGATCGGGCAGATCGTCCTTGAGCTTCGAAAACAGCTCGCGTTTGGCTTCGCGATTTTCGAAAATGGCCTCGATCACCACGTCGGCCCGTTTGACGCCGGTGCCTTCGACATCGGCGCGCAGGCGGGATTTGGCCGCAGCGACCTCAGTCGGCTTTTTGAGTTTCTTTCGGAATAGCTTTTCGGCGCGCTTCAACGCAGGCTCGACGTACTTCAACTCGCGATCCTGCAGCGTGACCTCCAGGCCGCGCAAGGCGCACCAGGCGGCGATATCGCCGCCCATCACACCGGCACCAATAACATGCACGCGGCGCGCCTTGAAATCACTACGTTTGCCTTGAGCCTTCAATGTCTCCATCAGGCGAAACACACGGCGCAGGTTGGTCGAGGTGTCGCCAACCAGCAGCTCCGGGATGTTTTCAGCCTCGGCTCTGATCATCGCTTTTTGCGAGTTGCCGTGTTCTTCAAACGTGTCGATCAGGCGATACGGTGCCGGGTAATGTTCGGCGCGCGCCTTGGATCGGGTCTTCTTGCGCATTTGCCCGGCCAGCAACTTGCGTGCCGGCCCGGTCAGCGAGGCTCTGTCCATCAAGCCGGTCAGTTTGTGGCGGCGTTTTTTCTGAATGGCGCGGCGGGCCGCCCAGCGCAGTGACCCATGGATATCGACAACCTGGTCGACAAGCCCCATTGAGCGCGCTTGACGGGCACGCAGCATGCGGCCGGTCAGCATGAGTTCCATTGCCTTCAGGCCGCCAATGGCTTGAGTGGCCCGGCCTGAACCGCCATAACCCGGGTAAATACCAAGATTAACTTCGGGAAAGCCGACCCGGGTCTTGTCGGTATCCAGCGCGATGCGCCAGTCGAAACACAGCGCCAGTTCCAGCCCGCCGCCCAAGCAAAAACCTTCGAATGCCGCTACGGTCGGAAAGTCAAGATGTTCGATCCGGTCGAACAGCACATGGACTTTGGTGATGTTCTCGCGTAGCAGATCAATGTCGCGGGTTGAATCAAATTCACGCACGTCGGCCCCGACGATGAAGCTGCCGGGCTTGCCGGACATCAGCACCAGTCCGGCCGGTGCGTTGTTTTCGAACCGGTCGATGATGTCGGACAGTTCGGCCAGCACCTCGCTGCTTAGGCTGTTGACCTTTTCACCGTCGCGGTCAATGTACAACCAGGCGATGTTGTCCAGATCGCTTTCAAGACGCCAGTGTTTGAAACTACCCAGTTCGCGCGTTGCTGCCGGTCGAGTGGCCATCCAGTTCGAGCTCCGTCCGTTGGATTATTAAACTAGTGTAACAGGCCGAATGGTCTGTTTTGCGTGTGGCGGATCCGGCGATGGTGTTTTTGCCTTGGCCGGCTCCCGACTTGTTCACCCCCCCCC
>JAIVHD010000313.1 GCA_020201235.1 Lysobacteraceae bacterium | reverse complement strand
CAACCGTACACGCCGGGCAAGCCGGTCGATGAGCTGGAACGGGAGTACGGCGTGTCCAACTCGATCAAGCTTGCTTCCAACGAAAACCCGCTGGGCGCAAGCCCCAAAGCGATTGGGGCGATTGAAAAAAATCTTGGCGAAATCGAGCTCTACCCGGACGCAAACGGGTTTTATTTAAAAAGTGCGCTTGCTGCCAAACACAACCTGCCGGTTGAGTGCATCACGCTGGGAAACGGGTCCAACGAGGTCCTGGTGTTTCTGGCGCAGGCCTTTCTAAGGCCCGGTCTGGCGGCGGTTTTCTCGCAGTATTGCTTTGCCGTCTATCCGATTGTCACGCGTATGGTGGGTGCCGAGCAGCGCATCGCACCGGCCTTGCCGGTCGATCATCGCATGCCCCTGGGGCACGATCTGCGCGCCATGTACGAGCGCATCGATGCGGATGTGCGCATGGTCTTTCTGGCCAACCCGAACAACCCGACCGGCACCTGGCTCGATAAAAGCCGGGTTCTGGATTTTCTGTTGTCCTTGCCGGGCCACGTGATCTGCGTGATCGATGAGGCCTACATTGAATATGCCCGAAGCGATGAACTGGGCGACGCATCGGCCTGGATCGAGCGTTTTCCGAACCTGGTCGTGACGCGCACCTTTTCGAAATGCTACGGCCTGGCCGGTTTGCGCGTTGGCTACGCGCTGTCCAATCCCGGGCTTGCCGATCTGCTCAATCGCGTACGGCCGCCGTTCAACGTCAATTCGCTGGCGCTGGTGGCGGCGCACGCGGCGCTCGACGATGAGGAATTCATCGAGCGCTCGCGACGGGCCAACGAGCAGGGCATGGCGCAGTTGAGCCGCGGCCTTTCGCAGCTCGGCGTGGGCGCGATTCCGTCGGCTGCCAATTTCATCCTGGCGCGTTTCGACCGCCCGGCCACTGAACTCAACGAACAGCTTCTTCGAAGAGGAATTATCGTGCGGCCGGTTGGCAACTATGGCTTGCCCGATGACCTTCGCATCACGATCGGCACTTCGGAGCAGAATCAGCGCTTGCTGACCACGCTCGCCGAGCTGCTTTGACTTTACGCTCCGGAACCAATCATGAAACTCAGAATTGAACCGGTGACCGGCGCTCTATCGGGTTCGTTAAGGCCGCCGGGCGACAAGTCGATCTCCCATCGAGCGGCAATCTTTGGCGGTCTGGCCCGCGGGCAGACGCATGTGACCGGCTTTTTGCTTGCCGAGGACACCCTGGCCACGCTCAATGCGATGGCGGCGCTGGGTGCCAGGGTCGATCGCGAAGGTGACCGGGTCACGATCGATGGCCGACCGCTCAAGGCCCCGGCCCAGGCTCTGGACCTGGGCAATTCCGGCACTGGTATTCGGCTGATTGCCGGTGCATTGGCTGGACATCCCGACCTTTATGGACAGCGTCTGCAGTTGATCGGCGATCGCTCGCTATCGGTGCGCCCCATGATGCGCATCATCAAGCCGTTAAGCGCGATGGGCGCACGGATCGAAGGCACCGACGGCCATGCGCCGCTGAATCTCGTAGCGGCACGCCTGGCGCCGATCCGGCTTGAGTTGCCGGTGGCCAGCGCGCAGGTCAAATCGGCCATCCTGCTGGCGGCACTCAATGCCGACGGCGTCACCGAAGTGGCCGAACCTGGCATTTCGCGCGATCATACCGAACGCTTGTTGCCGGCCTTCGGCGTGCGCCTGGAGCGGGCCGAAGGCGTGGTCCGGATGACCGGCCCGCAGACGCTGAGCGGATCTGGAGTCAGCGTGCCCGGCGATTTATCATCGGCTGCGTTCATGATCGCCGCGGCTGCGCTGGTTCCGGGGTCGAAGGTCGAGATTCGGGATGTCGGGGTCAACCCGACCCGCGACGGGTTTCTGAGAATTCTGCAACACATGGGCGGCCAGATCTCGCGTGTCGATATGGCCGGATCGGCCGGCAGCGAGCCGGTCGCGACCCTGACGGTCGAGGGCGGTGCCGGCCTGCGCGGCTTCGACATTCCGGCAGATTGGGTGCCGCTTGCAATCGATGAATTTCCAGTCATCATGGCGCTGGCAGCGGTGGCCGGTGGAACGACGGTCATTTCAGGCGCGGCCGAGCTGCGCGTCAAGGAATCGGATCGGCTGGCGGTAATGACCCGCCAGCTCAGGCACCTCGGTGTGGCCGTCGATGAAACCCCCGACGGTGCTGTGATTCACGGCGGGCGTGTGCGTGGTGGCGAAGTCGAGTCCGAAGGCGATCATCGAATCGCGATGAGTCTGGCGGTGCTGGCGCTGGTGGCCGAACAGCCGGTGATCATCGACGGTGCTGAATGGATTCGTACCAGCTATCCCGGATTTGTTGACGATCTCAATTCGCTCGGAGCTGGCCTGCAATGGCAGTAAGCGATCGCGCTCCGGTCCTAACCATCGACGGTCCTTCCGGGGCAGGCAAGGGCGCGGTTTCGGCACGCCTGGCACAGCGACTGGGATGGAATGTGCTTGATTCCGGGGCGGTTTATCGGGCTGTTGCGCTGGCCGCGCTTGACCGCGGCATCGATGTGGATGTTGATCGCGAGGCGCTGGTCGAGCTCGCGCGCGGGCTGCCGCTGGCTTTCCGTGCCGGTTCGGACGGCATCGAAGTCGAGCTGGATGGGTGCCTGGCCGGCGATCGGTTGCGCTCCGAGGCGGTTAGTGTGATGGCTTCACGGGTTGCGGTTCTGCCGGAGGTGCGGGCCGCATTGCTTGATCTGCAGCGCGGCTGCAGGAAGCCGCCGGGGCTGATTGCCGATGGCCGTGATATGGGCACAATCGTGTTCCCGGACGCCGAATTGAAAGTATTTCTTCAGGCAAGTGTCGAAGAACGCGCGAAAAGACGGTATAAGCAGTTGAAGAGTAAAGGGGAAAATGTTATTCTTTCCCGTCTTTTTCAGGACATGCAGGCGCGCGACCGGCGAGATCGGGAGCGTGCGGTCGCACCAACCGTGCCAGCGTTCGACGCTGTGGTCGTCGATTCGACCCGATTGCCGTTGGATGGCGTGGTGCAGCGCATTATCGACTTGGCAAGCTGCCGGTTTGATATCTAAATGTCCGAAACAGAACGAAAAAAGCAGCTAATCGTGCATCGGTGGCTTCGCTCCAGGCGAAGCAACCGGCGTTTTCCATTAACGAGCATCCTCAAATCGGATGCAGATGACAAGAACCGACGGGATCACATTTGAGTACAGCAGCTACCCAGGTCTTGCAGGAATCTAGCAATTCAATGACTGAATCTTTTGCCGAATTATTCGAACAGAGCCTTAATGAAGCCAATCTTCGACCCGGAGCCATCGTTTTCGGCAGAGTGGTCGAAATCCGCGACGATGTCGTCGTCGTCAATGCCGGACTGAAATCCGAAGGCATTGTCCCAATCCATCAGTTTCGTCGAGACGACGGCCAACTCGAGGTCGAGGTCGGCGACGAGGTGGAAGTGTCTCTGGAGGCCATTGAAGATGGCTTTGGCGAGACGCGGTTGTCGCGCGAGAAAGCCAAGCGCTCCCGAGTCTGGGACAAGCTGGAAACCGCCTGCGAGTCCGAAGACAACGTGATCGGCCAGATTACCGGCAAGGTCAAGGGTGGCTTTACGGTCAGCATCGATGGCATTCGGGCCTTCCTGCCCGGTTCGCTGGTGGACGTTCGTCCGGTACGCGATCCCTCGTACCTTGAAGGCAAGGATCTGGAGTTCAAGATCATCAAGCTTGATCGCCGTCGCAATAACCTGGTCGTTTCGCGCCGCGCGGTGGTCGAACACGAGTTCGCCGCCGAGCGTGAAGACCTGATCGACCGTCTCGAAGAGGGTGCGGTCATCAAGGGTGTGGTCAAGAACCTGACCGATTACGGTGCGTTCCTCGATCTCGGAGGCATCGATGGCCTGCTGCACATTACCGACATGTCGTGGAAGCGCGTTCGCCATCCGTCTGAAGTCGTCGAGGTCGGTGACGAACTCGAAGTCCGCGTGCTGCGCTTTGATCGCGAGCGCATGCGCGTATCGCTGGGTCTTAAGCAGCTCGGCGAAGATCCATGGGACAACATCGATCGGCGTTATCCGCCGGGCTCGCGGCTGTTCGGCCGAGTCACCAACATTACCGATTACGGCTGCTTCGTCGAAATCG
>JAIVHD010000001.1 GCA_020201235.1 Lysobacteraceae bacterium | reverse complement strand
TTCAGCGAAACCTGATATGAATGTCTACGGAATTAACAGTTGCGACCAATGCCGCAAAGCACGCAAGTGGTTGCAACAACAGGCCATCGACTTCGGCTGGATTGATGTGCGCGAGCAGGGCCTGCAGCCGGAAACCGTGAAGCGTTGGCTGGACCGTTTGGGTGCCGAAACGCTGGTCAATCGGCGCTCGGCCACCTGGCGCATGATGCCACTGGACCAGCGACCGACGCTGCACGGTGCCGGGCTGGTTGATGCGCTGCTGGCCAAGCCGACGCTGATCAAGCGCCCGCTGTTCGAGCGCGATACCGAAGTCAGGGCGGGTTTTGACGAGCGGGTACGGCAATGGCTGAAACCGCAATAGCCTCGCCGGTGCGCCGGCTGACAGAACAATTGATCGGCCGGCGCTCGGTGACCCCGGACGATGCCGGCTGCCAGGGCCTGATCGCCAGCCGGCTTCAGGCACTCGGCATGCAGGTCGAATTGCTGCCGTTTGGTTTGGTCGAGAATCTTTTTGCCTGGCACGGCAGCGGCCGGCCGCACCTGATGCTGCTCGGGCATACCGATGTCGTGCCGTCGGGGCCGGAAGACCAGTGGAGCAGCCCGCCGTTTGAGCCGGTCGAGCGCGATGGCGTGCTCTACGGTCGCGGCACGGCTGACATGAAATCGTCGGTCGCAGGCTTTGTGATTGCACTCGAGGATTTTCTGACCCGGCATCCCGATCACCGCGGCACCGTGTCGGTCCTGCTGACCTCCGACGAAGAGGGCCCGGCCGACGATGGCGTCCGGCGCATCGTGCCGTGGCTTGAACAGCGCGCGATATTGCCCGACCACGTTCTGGTCGGTGAGCCATCCAGCGCCGAGCGGCTTGGCGATGTCGTACGCGTCGGGCGCCGCGGCAGCATCCAGGCCGTTCTGACGATTCGCGGCCGCCAGGGTCACACAGCCTACGCCCGGCCGTCGGAAAACCCGGCTCATTTCGCCGCGCCGCTGCTGGCCCAACTGGCTGCGCTGGAGTTTGACGATGGCGACGCAGAATTTCCGGCCACGGTTTTACAGATTTCCAACATCCGGGCCGGCACCGGTGCCGAAAACGTCACGCCGGGCGCGGTCGAAATCCAGTTCAACCTGCGCCATAACCCCAATTCCAGTGCCGAAGTGCTGGAGACACGCGTGCGCGCGCTGATTGAAAGTCACAAGCTTGACGACTGGTCGCTGGCATGGCGCATCTCGGGTGCGCCGTTCGGACCCGCCAATGGACGCCTGCGCCAGGCCGTGCTGGCCACCGTTGAGCACCAGCTTGGCGTCGAGGCCTGCCCGGACACTGGCGGTGGCACGTCGGATGGTCGCTTCTTCGGCCCGCTGGGCATCGAAACCGTTGAGCTCGGCCCGGTCAACCGCACCATTCATCGCATTGACGAGTCCATCGATTGCGCAGATCTCGAGCGCCTGCCGGATGTATATCGCGAAGTGGTGGCGCGCGTTCTTGCCTGAACCCGTCTTATTACCCTGCCTGCTGCAGAGCCGCAGCCCTCGCATCCGAGGCGTTTCGCAGCCAAGCGCATCCGCACACCGCCGTTATCCAACAGCCGGGCGAGTACGCTTCCGGTGCACTCGGTCGCAACAGGCTGCTCGCCGGCTTTGCGTGGCTACGGTCGGTTAAATCCGACAAACTCCGGGCAGAAACGGGTCTGCATGCTGCCGTGGTGCGCGCTACACTGAGGCCGGCTTGTTCACCACCCGATCTTCGCGAGGCGGCCCGATCCGGCGTTTTCGCGAACGAGCGCACCGGAAACGTACGCGCCCGTAGGCTAGGGATGTGGCTGGCTGCAAAACGCTGTAGGCACGGGGACTTGGGGCTGCGGCTGTAGATCGGGTGGTGAATTGGCCGGGCCTGGGCGATCGGCCAAATGGATGAACAAGCCGGGATAAGCACATGCGGATTATCATGATCATTCTTGCACTTTTGCTACTCGGGCTCCAGGCACAGCTCTGGCGGCAGTATGGCCGGGTGACCGAACTGGAGCAGCGCATCGAAACTCAACGTGATCAAAACGCAACGATGAAGGCACGCAACGACGTACTGGCCGCCGAAGTGCTGGATCTGAAATCCGGGCTGGACGCGGTCGAGGAGCGTGCGCGGTCCGAGCTGGGTTTTGTGCGCGAGGACGAAACATTCTATCTGATCGTCGCTCCAAACGACTTGATTGCCCCCGGCCTGGATGCCCTGCAGTCCACAACGACAGCCCCCGCAGACGCCGTTCGCGTTGTAGATCGCAAGGTCGATGACCAGGCCGCGCGCCAGGGCGCTCCCGGCGATGGCTGAGTTTGCCCATGGCGGTCCGCTGGGCCACGGCGTCATCCGCCGGTTTCCCGAAGATTTCCGCGTCATCGAATTAACCGGCTATGCGCCGTCGGGCGAAGGCGAGCACCTCTGGCTTGACATCGAAAAGCGCGGTGCCAACACCATTGACGTCGCACGCGATCTTGCCCGCCTTGCCGGCGTTTCAGTGCGCGATGTCGGGTTCGCCGGCCTCAAGGACCGCAACGCCGTCACGGTCCAGCCGTTCAGCATTCACCTGCCGGGCCGGCCGGACCCCAACTGGCAAGCCTGGGATGATCAACGAATCCGGATTCTGGCGGGCCAGCGCCACAACCGCAAGATCCAGCGCGGACGCCTGGCCGGCAACCGCTTCGAGTTGCTGATTCGCGACGTCGACGGCGACCGCGCCGCGCTTGAAATACGGCTGGATACAATCGCGGCAGAAGGTGTGCCCAACGGTTTCGGCGAACAGCGTTTTGGCGGTAACAACATCGCCCGCGCCTATCGCCTGTTTCGCGGTGAACTCAGGCGCAAGCCGTCCAAGTCCAAGCGCGGCTTTTACCTTTCGGCCGCGCGCAGCCTGATCTTCAACCAGGTCCTCGACCGGCGCATCCGCGACCGCACATGGAACCACCTGATCGAAGGCGATGTGCTGATGCTCGACGGCACCCATTCGACCTTCGTGGCCGACCCGTCTGACCCCGATCTCGAGCGTCGCATCGCCGAACTCGACCTGCACCCCACCGGCCCGCTGGTCGGCGAACAGCCCGGCCCGGCGACCGTACAGGCCGGTCGGATCGAACAGCACGTCATCGAACAGCACGCCGAACTCGCACAAGGCCTGGCCCGCTTCCGTCTCAAGACCGACCGCCGCGCTCTGCGCATGCGTGTGCTGGATCTCGAATGGAATTGGCCGGCCGATGATCAACTGCGGCTGACCTTCGGCCTGCGATCGGGCTGTTATGCGACCACCGTGCTGCGGGAATTGCTGGAGTATGTGGATGGGAAGGGCGAGGACGAAGCAGCCGGTTCGGATCGCTAAGGTCGGCGATGCGGATGGCAAGTTTCGGACAATGGGCTCAATCAATCCGGAAATCGGAACCACCATGTTGTCTACGCGCCGATCGGGATTGTGCGCATCGAAGGTTTTGAATCGTGCCGCGGCATTCGCGCCCGTTTGACCCCGGCTTGTTCACCATCCGATCTACTGCGGCGGCCCCAGGCCCCGCGTCTGAGGCGTTTTGCAGCCAAGCGCATCCTCACCGGACAGGCAAGTACGCCTCCGGTGCGCTCGGTCGCAAAACGCCGCAGCCACAGGACCTGGAACCGCCTCGCGACGACCGGGTGGTGAATCAGCCGGGTTGACGCGGTCGCGAGCTGGCTGGCTTTTGCCTATTCCTTTCCGGCGGATTGGTCGGCTGGATTCGACTCGCCGGTAGGTTGCTTGGCTTTCGAGTCGTCGATGTTCGACAGCACCTCGTGCAGAATTTCCTGTTCGAGCGTGCTTCGCTGCCCGGCGGGGACGGGCAGGCGGATGACCAGCCGAATTTCGGTCGCGTTCGCTACATGCAGGGTCACGCGCGGCTCCACCGGTGGAATGCCCAGGCCCTGCAGATCGCCAACCCGGCTCATGTGTTCTCGCGCCTGTTCGATAAACGGCGCGCATCGTCGCTGCGCGGCGTCGAGGAACGCCAGGCGAGCCGCGTTCCAGTCGTCTTCGCGCCGGAACGGTACGGAAAAGACATGAAAACCGTAGTTCTCGGTGAAGCTTTCGTTGACGATCGGCTCGGACACGAAAAGCGCGTTTGGGATGACAATCATGCGGCCCGTGCGCTGGTGCATCGAATTACCGGGGCCAACTTCCAGGATGGTTGTCGCCAGCAGATTCTGGTCGATGACATCGCCGCGGAAGTCCTTGATCTGGATACGGTCGCCAAGGTTGAAGGCGCTGGCACCGCTCTTGAGGAACGAGCCGGTCAGACAGAGAATCAACTCCTTCGTGGCGACCACGAACGCCACCGCGACCGCCACGATTGAAAGTGCCAGCGTGCGAAGCTCGTTGCCCCAGATCAGTACCAGCCCCAGGAGCAGCAGGAGCAGCAATCCGTTGCGCGAGTTCACCAGCCACTTGCGGCGCAGCTCGGGCGAGGTGACATTGCGACGGATGTAGCGAGCCGAAAGGCCGCGTAAGACCATGATCGTGGCCACCAGGATGGCGGTGGTGACGATCAGGCTGAATATTGAATCCGGTACAGTGAAGTTCGGCAGCCAATCCATTGTTGCTCTCTCGTTGTTCGAATCGATCACGCCCAGGCGATTGCGCGATGGGGTCAGGGATGTATCGCAAGCTTCGCGACAACGCCCCAAGTCCAGGCGTAGAGGGCGTTGAAGACAGACATCGCATCCTGTCGCGACGCCTCGGCAACGCGCATCCCGGGTCCAGATCAGTACGCCGTCGAACTCGTCAGCGCCGGCACCGCCCGAAACCGGTCGATCGACTCAACCACGAACGCCGGGTTCTCCTCGTCGCTGCCGATCAAAACATTATAGTCGTCGCGCAGCGAGAATTCCCGGCGCGGCAGCGGCCGCCAGGTCTCGCCGCGGGTCCACCACGAGCGCTTCGGCGTGTGCCGCCATTCGCCCCAGCGTAGCGCGGCGAATCGTCGACCTGGGCTCTCGCACTCGGAAATTCATGTAACCTTGGGATACACGCAAGATTTTAATTATCGTCACGGTCGCGTTGGTCACGTGCTGAGGTTTGATGATGTTGATTATTCCGCTCATTCGCCAATCAATCAGGACGCCTCCATTCATGGGTCATTGTCCTGTTTGCGGCAAAGTGACGTTGTTTATTGCTTTCGGTGGCTGGTTTCGGGAGGATCTCAAATGCGTTCGCTGCAAAAGCTCGGCTCGTGAGCGAGCGGTCATTCACTATATCTCGGTAAATTGGGCCGGGCTGTCGCACATGGCGGTCTACGAGCCATCGCCGGCGAGCCGAAGCAGGGCGTTTTTCGAGCGCCGTGCGGCGAATTACGCCTGGTCTGTCTATTCGCCCGAGCTGCTTGTCGATGACATGGGATGCGGCGGCTCGTCGCAGGATCTGGAATGCTTGACATTCGGAGATGAATCATTTGATCTCGTCGTCAGCCAGGACGTATTCGAGCACGTGGCCAACCCGGCTGCCGCGTTTGCGGAAGTCTCGCGCATCCTTGTGCCAGGAGGGTCCCACGTTTTTACGATGCCGTGGTATCCGGGTCATCCGACCCAACGTCAGGCCGAGCTCGTCGATGGACAAATCGCGCATCTCGCGCCACCGGAGTATCACGGTGATCCTTTCGACAGTAACGGTGCGCTCGTATTCAACAGGTTCGGATCCGACATCGCGGATCTGATTGGCGTTTCAAGTGGCATGACCACCACGATTACAGAAGCGACGGAAACACGAATGGGAATCTGTGGAGATTCCATGTTCATATTTCACTCGGTCAAGCCGGCCTGATTTACCACCCCTTCGTCACGAGGTAGAACAATGATGCACTCGCCTCTGCGACTTGCACACGAACGCGCCCAAAGCCCGCGAAACGTCGCGCAATTGCAGCTCAATCGGGCAGCGTAGCCATTCGGGCAGACAGGCGGCTCAACCGGGCCAAGGTTTCTTCATCTTGATCCGGCTCGCTTACCGGAGGGATGACCAGCGTGGTGTATTCCCGGTAGCGTGCCTGTGGTAATTCAATCAGTGGCAGCCAGTCGGCACGGAAGCGTTGTATCGGCAGGCGGGCCGCTTCGTACAGGAGCACCGATGTGTTGGCCGGATACCAGCGCAGCAGTTTGTCAACCAGAATCTGCAGCCGGTCGGCATCAGGCTTGAATCCAATACAGTCCAGGTTTCCGCTCAATGCCACCTGCCACAGGATTAGCAGGGCAGCCGGGTTGGCTGGATACCGACTGATCAGAAAGCGGGTGGCCTCGAAGGACTGAACACCCCGGTCTCCGGGGTCGAGTCCAAGATCGGCGTAGAGACAGGCATCGGCTGAAATTCCGGCTTCCATCCGCGTCGCAAAGCCCTCGGCACGGGCCAACCGCATCGCGTTGTGTGGCACTTGGGCAAAGACGCCCGGATGGCCATAGAAAACGGCACATACATGATGACCGGCGCGTACTGCCTCAAGGATCACAGATTCCATCTCGCGATAGGTCTGGCGGCGATCCTTTGTATCACCGTAATACCGCGCCAGGCTGTGACAATCCGGCCTCAGCGAGCGCAACCATTGCTGCGCAAAGGCATCGGCCATCACGAACACTACATCGGCAGAATGGATTTCCGACAGAGTACGTTCACTGATGTGACGTCCAAGCTCGATGCCACAGCCAACAATAACCAGCTGTCCCGTGGTCATTATGTCGCGGCGCTTGCAGGCGCGCCGGCCACGACCAATCGGTCACGTCCGTCGTGCTTGGCACGATAGAGCGCGGCATCGGCACGAGCCCGCAGACTTTCAAAATGGTCAGAGGGACTCAATTGAGCAATGCCGAAGCTCATGGTGACCGGGTCCTCAACATCGGACAATCGGCAGGATTGCAAAGCCTCGCGAACCTGATCGACGATCCTGGTCGCTCTGTCGATGTCCAGTCCAAACAGGCAGGCCGCAAACTCTTCGCCTCCAACACGGCCGACGAGGCCATATTGCGATAGGATCCCCTTGAAGCGGCTCGCGGTTTTACGCAAGACTTCATCGCCGGCCTGGTGACCATGCCGGTCATTGAATTGCTTGAAATGATCGATATCGGCCAGGACCAGGATCACGTTTTTCCCGTGCTCTCCCGCTTCACGGCTCTGCTGCTTTGCGGTATCAATAAAATGACTGTGATTGAGCATTCCGGTCAGGCCATCGTGGGCAGACATGTGGCGGAAATGGCGCCGCTCGCGCCGGGTCCGAAACAACAGGGCCAGCAACAACACCAAAATCAGGGCGACCAAGCCAAAAGCGATGAGCTGAATCAATCGTTGCTGTCTGCGTGTGGTTTCCTGCAGGTCCGAGACCCGGGTTTGCTCCCGCAAAAGCTGGATCTCCTGCTCTCGGCTGTGGAGATCGAATTGCACTTCTTGAAAGGCAATGATCCTGGCTCGCTCTACATCGAGCACCCCCTCACGGTCTTGCAGGTATTCAGTAATATAGTTCCAGGCACTGCGGTAGTCATCAGCGCGATGGCTAATGTGGGCCAGCATACGGTGTGCATCGGCACGGTTCTGCGGGCGCCCACCTGAGCGGGTTTTGTCCAGTACCTGTTGGAGCAGAACTCGCGCCTCGTCATCGCGCTCCAGCGCCACCAGCAGCTCGGCATACTTTGTCATGGTATCCGTTGCGCCATCCTGAAAGCCGGAAGCGGTTGTCAATTCGATGCCTTTTTCTAACCAGGGTTCGGCTTCGGCGTGACGCTCCAATCGAGTCAGCAAGCGTCCCATCAGGCCATACATGACCCCGGTAAAGACCGGATCCTGTGCCTCTTCACAAGCCTCCAGGCCGGCTTGGTATCTTTCCAGGGCCCGCTCGTGCAGGCCCATCATCTCCTCGGCCTGGCCCAACTTCTCAAGGGCGACACACAATTCGCGGGTGTCGCCGGAGGCTTGCGCCAGTTGCATCGTGCGTTGCGCGTACTCAAGGCCCTTTTGCTGGTCTCCCATCTGTGTATGCCAGTAGGTCGCCAGACCAAAAACGCCGCTTTTAAGCGCCGGATCATCGACTTCTTCCTGCAAGATCATGGCCCGATTGAGGTAATCGAAGCCTTCTTCGAATTGATCAATGTGCAATGCCAGATTGGCCGCCAGCTCAAGCGCCCTGAGACGCTGCACAGGGACCAGATCGTTGGCCAGCAGATCCTCAAGAATTGCCAGTGCCGTGTCGTACTCGGTCATCAGCACATGAGACCGGGCCCGGATGATACGCAACTGGACCCGCTGTTGCAGCGTCGCGTCGGCCAGCGCGTCCTGGATGGAATCCAGATAAGCCAGAGTTTCACGAGGTGGTCGGGTGACATCCATGCGGGCCGCTCGTTCGATCAGGAGCTGCACGTCCTGAATGATTTTCGGTGGTCCCTGTGCGGTTGCCAGGCCTGCCATGCCCGGTCCAGACCAAATCAGAACCAGTATCAGACTGATAACCTTGTACATTACAAATACATTGACCAATTAAACCGGGTGTATTGCCACATGCAGCTTGCCTCTGTGCGATTGCCAGTGCGCACCGTCGCGACCAAACGCCGCAGCCACATCACCCGGACTGATTCACCACACCACCGACTGCGGCATCGCCATGCCCTGTCTGGGGCATTTCGCTCGCTCACCGATGCCCACGCCGATGCAGGCCAAAGATGCCTTCGCCCCGTTGCCTTACACCCGCGTTCGTTTCAACCCGGGATGGGGCAATGCATCGGCTTGCATTCGTAATTCTGTCAGTAGCTTTTGATGGTGGAGTTGGTCATGTGAAGTTCGTCCAACCCCGAAATCTTGCGGATCTGATCAAGTTCACAGGATTTCATGGCTTTGATTTCAGCATCGCTCAAGCCGTAATTGGCCAGGACTGGATCAGGGTCTTTTGCATAGGCCTCGGCCAGCGGGGCATCCCGTCCCAGGTCGTTTAGAAGTTTTACCAGCTCTGACATCTTGATTTCCCTTGTTTTAGTAGGTTGACCGCCAACCCGGCGATTGCTGCATTCTACACCGCATTACTGTTATTGGAAAACCCGTTACCCCGCCTGCTTCACGATGCCACCATGCCTGGCGTCGGCGGCGTTTCGCTCGGTCACGAAACGCCCCAGGCACGGCACCGGGCGACCGGGCGGCCCCTGGTGACGGAGGTGTGGGTTAAGATGGAGCCTGAATGCTGTGGCCCGGGCTCAGTCTCGGGGTTGAGGCGGTCTTAGTTTTCAATCAGGAGGAAATCCCATGCGCAATGCCCTGTCGCTTCTTTCTTTGCTGTTCGTAATCGCCTGCGATGCCGGGCAGGACGTTTCCGAACCGGATGCCAGTGCTGCTGCCAAGCCCGTGGCGGCTTCTGCGAGCAGCTCCGCGACCGGGGCGGGGTCCGAATCCGGTGCCGACCGAGGCCCGGAAGAAACCGGTGCGCCGGAATCCGATTACGCCCCGGCATTTAAAAACCAGACCCGCGCGCCGAAACCGGCCGACAGCGAAGGCTGGACAACCGAGACCCTGGCGCGAGGGCTTGAGCATCCCTGGGCGCTCGATTTCCTGCCTGATGGCGCAATGCTGGTCACCGAGCGAGCGGGGCGGCTGCGCGTTGTCAGCCCCGATGGCAAAATCTCCGAGCCGCTGTCCGGCGTGATGGACGTGGACAACCGCAACCAGGGTGGTCTGCTCGACGTCGCTGTGGCTCCGGATTTCGAATCCAGCCGGACGGTCTTCCTGAGTTTCTCCGAGCCGCATGCCGACGGCACCAACAACACTGCCGTAGCCCGCGCTCGGCTCAGCGAAGATGCGAGTGCGCTGGAGAACGTCGAAGTGATCTTCAGCCAGCACCCGAGCGTGCAGTCTACCGGGCACTACGGTTCGCGCATTGCGTTTCAGAACAACAACACGATTTGGATCACCACGGGCGATCGTCAGGGCGACCCTGTGCGGAAAAATGCCCAGGACCCCACCAACCTGATCGGCACAGTGGCGCGGGTCCACGTTGACGGCTCGATTCCTCAAGACAATCCGTTCGTCGGTCACGCTAAAAATGCTGCTGAAATCTGGTCGTATGGCCACCGCAATGTACAAGCGGCCGATGTTCATCCGAGTACCGGCGAACTGTGGACGATCGAACACGGCCCGCGGGGCGGCGATGAGCTCAACAAGCCCGAGGCCGGCAAGAACTACGGCTGGCCAGCCATTTCCTACGGTGTCGAGTACCGTGGCGGCGCGGTTTACGAAGGCATGACCGCCGCGGGCGGTATGCAGCAGCCGATCTATTACTGGGATCCTGTGATCGCGCCTTCGGGTATGATTTTTTATACCGGCGAAGTCTTCCCGCAATGGCAGGGCGACCTTTTTGTCGGTGGCCTTCGAAGCCAGCGGGTATCGCGGCTGGTGCTGGAGGGTGGCCGGGTTGCAGCCGAGGAATGGCTGGCGATCGGGCACCGCGTGCGCGATGTTGTTCAGGGTCCGGATGGGCTGATCTATCTGGTCACCGACCAGCCGGACGGTCGGATTATGCGCATCGTACCGGATGCGAACTGAACGGCAGGCGTGGGTCGAGATCAAAGCTCGACTGACGAATGCAACACTTCTAATTGCATTCGTATTCACCATCCCACCTACTGCGACGCCGTCAGGCCGCGCATGGATGGTGAATAAGCCGGGCGAAACCCGGTGGCTGGACGATCAATCGGCTCGTTTTGCGAGCCGATCCAATCGATCCACCAGGCAGTGGACGCCAGCCTGTCTGGCCGAGTCGACGATGCTACTTACAAATGCCGTATTCGCGGCATTTGCGCCGGAGCGCATGCGCGCCGCAGCGATGGCGACATCGGTCTCAAGTGCCGTAAACCTGTATCCCATCTCCATCGCGCGCCCGCGTAGTTCGAATAACCGGGCGACAGCCTCATCCGGCGAGCCCATCAGTGCCGCCAGCATGCTGTATCTGAAATAAAGTTCGGTATCGATCGTTTCCAGTTTTACATTTGCAATAGCATCGAGCGTCGATTTGGCCTCGATCGGCCTGTTTTGCTCGATCAGGCTTCTGGCAAGAATGATGGTCGTCAGTGCGCGGTCATAGACCGAAGCAAGGGGCGGGAGACGCTCCAGAACAGAGCGCGCCAAGACTTCGGCTTGCGGCGCATCGTGTTGTTCCAGCATCTGCATTGCAAGTTCGAGATCACTGACGAGAATCGTTGGCGTATACCCACGCTCTTCACGTATTGCCCGTGCCTGGTCGAAGGCGTCGCGTGAGCGCTTTAATTTGAATTCTGCAATAGCGAGGATGCCGACCGCTGATTGCAGGCTTGCCTGAATCTCGGGATCGGTTATTCCAAGCGCTGCGGCGCGAGCCAGGGCTTCATTTGCCTCCTCGATTTCAGCCCGGGCAAGCCTCGCCTTTGACAGTTTGATGAGAGCTTTCGCTTCACCATCGGCGTTGCCCGCTTGCTGGAAGAGCATGGTTGCCCGAAGCAACATCTCATCGGCCTCCCGGACCCGGCCGTGCCGAACCGCAGCGCTCCCCATGCTGGTCAGAACCTCGGCGGCCTGTTCGATGTTTCCAATGTCGAGGTAAAGATCCAGTGCGTGCCGATGCAGTGCGGACGTTCTCTCCGGGTTTCCGGTTGCGCTGAGCATATCTGCAAGAGCATTTGACGTGTTTGCCTCGCCATCGGCGTCGGATATGCTCTGAAACAATAGCATCGCCGTTTCCAGCTTACCGAGTGCGCTTTCAAAATGGTGCTTCTTGGCATCTATCCGAGCGGCGGTCGCCTTGACAAGTGCATGTCCCTGCCGATCGGAAAGGCGCGCGAATCGGTGATCGGCCTCGTTGAGACTGTCTTCGGCGGATGACAGCATGGAAGCCTCAAGTTGTCCGTCGGCCTGATGCACTAATGCCACCGCAGCCTCGCGCGACCTGCCTGCTTCAATGAACAGCGCCCTTGCGGTTGCATAGCCAGCCAGCGCGAATGCCGGCCCAAAGCTCCAGTGTTGCAGCTTTCCAAGAAAAAGATTGCAATGGCCCATTCCCAATTTATATCCGGCGCGCAGACTGAGAGCACAGCCATCATTGATGTAACCGGACAGGTGCCGAAGCCGGCCCTGCATTACGTCCATGCGAGCTTCGGTCATTAGAAGGTCGATGCTGGCGGCGGGGTCGTGGATCGCGCCCAGGATTTCGCGTGCGTCAACCAGCACAGCGCGCGCATCGTCGAGCCGTCCGAGCGTCACCAGGGCGTCGAGCTGCGAGAGGACTGCGCGGGCTCGAACCCCCTCGAATGCGTTGCCGGGTATTGGCCGCGCGGCAGCTTGCGCGCTGAAAAGAGACTGCTCAATGTGACCTTCGCGCTTCAGCAGCATGGATTCGGCCAAATGAAATCGCGGGTCGTCATGCAGTGAGGGGAATTGCTCGCCGATCCGTTCCAAAGTTTGCCTTGCAATTGCAGACTCGGCGGAGTGAAATCTGGCGTAAAAAAGTGCAAACAGATAGTCGGGGTTTTCCGGGAAGTGATCGGACAGCGTCTCCAAAGCAATGCTCAGCGCTGGTTGATCGCCGGTTACCAAAGCCTTTGCAGCTTGATGCTCGGCTTGTTGGACTTGATCATTGGGCTGGAGCACGCGCAGGGTGCGCAGGATGAGGTCGGAAGCCTTCGCTTGATGGCCAGCGTTGAAGTACGCTCGCGCGAGTTGAAAGTCGATGTGTATCGATCCTTTTTCCATGCGCTGGGCACGTTCGAGATCATTGATGGCTTTTGACCAGTCGAATCGCGCCAGGTGGTCCAGCCCGCTGTAGTAGGGCTTGGCCGCAGCCGGGGTGATCAGTGCGGGGTAGTCGGAAGCTTGAACGATGTCGCGCTGCTTTGACTCGATCCTCAACGGCGGCTTTTCCGCGCCAGGCAGAAAAAAGGTCAGGGTCAGAACGGCGGAAAGTGCCGCCCCCATGTAGAGCAATGATCTGCTGGATACTGCGCCTCGTCCCGAAATTTTTGGACGCGCGGCGTACGGAAGCTTCTCGATCCGTTTGGGTTCAAGAAGGAGCATATAGCCGGTTCCGTGCTGCGTTCCGACGATCTTCGGGTGGGCGGCGTCGTCGCCGGTCGCCCGGCGAATTTCGCGTATTGCCTGCGACAGACAGCTCACCGATAATTCGGCATGCCCCCATACCTCAATCAGCAGTTGCTCGCGGGAAACGACGTCCGGCGCATTGCGGATCAAAAACTCCAGTACACGAAACGCCTTTGGCTGGATCGGTACCAGACACCCATTGCAGTCAAGCAATCGATGCCCGATTGCATCGACATAGAACGTGTCGATTTGCCACATCATACCCCTGTGCCTCTCTATCCAAAAAAGCGGGCAGTTTCGATAGCCCCCCCCTCAGCTTCCCCCGCCTTATTGATTCACCACTCCATCGATTGTGACACCGTCATGCCCGCGTCCGGGGCGTTTCGCTCGGTCACGCACCCTCTCCACGATGTTATCGACCAGCCGGACAAGTGCGTTTCCGGTCCGCTCGGTCAAGAAACGCCCCACATCCGGCACCTCGTGACGGCGGGGGTAAGGTGGGTCATGGCCCTGACGGTGCCTCGTTACGGGTAGATCGCAAAGCCATGGTAACGGAAGATACGCCGTGCAGCGCAACCCGTCAAGTATTCGTGATCAGCGAAATCCGGTTGGTCGCAGATAAACCGCCTTATTCATCACCCCTCTGACTGTGGATGATGAATGCGCCGGGATAAAAATGTTGTACGAGCAAAGATCAATGCTGGTTTCATAAATTAGAAGTTATCAATAAACTGTCGAAGCCATACGATCCGGCCTTTGTGAGGCATTTAACGTTCGTCGCGAGCGCGCAACGAAGCGCCGTAATTACGGGTCTGTAAGGGTTTTTTTCTCGATTTAAACGTGCTTGGATGCTGCGCGTAACGTGTCGTCATCTCCCATCGCAAGTATGCCCGACCGGGTGCGATCAGCATGTGTTTTCACCAAATGCTCAAATGTTGTGCGCAGCGCTGGGTCGCTTTGCCGCAGCTTGGCGTCCCGCACTGACAAATCATCATCAAATATCACTTGCTCCGCCGCAGGCGCGGTCGTAGTGTTCGATTGCGGGATTCAGTGCATTTTGCCTGGACCCCATCGGTCAGGGCCAGGGAGCGTCGTGTCGATCATGCCGCTTGAAAATCCGCATCTGAAGACGTCCGGAAGGCCCGGTACGTGTTCGGCCATTACGGGTTTGTGCTGGCGGAAGTTCTGTTTCCCGCCACCCTGCATTTACGTTTGTATAAAGGAGCAAAAAATGATTCATCCTCCACGATCCGGTGTCGGGAAACCAATAATGGTTTTGATCCTGACGCTGCTTGCTTTACCCGCGCTGACAGTTATAGCGTCAGATGAAAGCCCGTTTCATCCACCCGAGGGCGATCCGTCTGCCTTCACCGGGCCGGATTTCAGCGATTTGCCGAAAGATCTGCCGCTCGCAAATCAGGGCAGTTTCGAAGGCAGCGATAACGAATTGGAAACCGACGCCTGGCGGGATAACGTTCTTCAGCCGGTCGATCAGCGCGACGATGGCGAGGACAAGTTCGACGTCTTCAACGTGCCGTCCAACGGCCCGCCCAGCCCGCTGTTCGGTGCCGAGCCGTTCACCCAGAAAATGTTTCGGTTCGAGGAGTTCGGCCGCGAACAGCTGGATCTCGAGCAGACAACCGCTCCCGAGGGCTGGACGCCACTGCCGAGTCCCCTTGATCCCGCCGGATTTCCAAACGGGTACGACCTGGAATACTTTCTGAAGCAGGACATCTGGCCGATTCCGACCAAGTTCGCCAACGATTTAGACC
>JAIVHD010000089.1 GCA_020201235.1 Lysobacteraceae bacterium | reverse complement strand
GTTCGAGGATCAGCCGGTTGGCATCCGTGGCTTCCGGCTCCAGCGGCTGGCGTCGGGCAAACGCCAGCAGCCGCTGCGTCAGCTCGGCCCCGCGCATGGCCGCCTGTTCGATGCTGCGGGCGAACGGTGCCAGCTCGCCGGAATCGGCAAGGCTCTCGGCCAACAGCTCGGCGTTACCCAGGATCACCGTCAGCAGGTTGTTAAAATCGTGCGCGACGCCGCCGGTCAACTGGCCAACCGATTCCAGCCGCTGGGCCTGCTCCAGCTGCGCCTGCAGCTTGCGCTGCTCGGTGGTGGTCGTGAAGTAGATCGCCAGCCCTTCTGCCGAGGGATAGGCATTGACCTCGAACCAGTTTTCCAGCGGTTCGTAATACAACTCGAAGTGCACCGACTCGCCGGTTTGCATGGCGTGGCGATAGCGCTCGCCGGCGATCGTATCGTCCAGCTCCGGGAACTCATCCCACAGCACGCGTCCGACCAGCTGTTCGCCACTTCGCTCCACCAATTGCCCGGCTGAGCGATTGAGGTAGACCACGCGCCATTCGCAATCGACCAGCACAAACGCGTCACTCATGTTGGCCAGTGTCGATTCCAGCCGGTCAGCCAATTGCTGGCGCCGGTCCTCGAGCCGCTTGTGCTCGGTAATATCCTGGAATGCGCCGATCAGCCGACGAATACGGCCGCTCGGGTCGCGCTCGGCCTCGCCGGCGGCCCGGACCTGCAGCCGGCGCCCGCCGTAGGTGGTCAGTTCCAGCTCAAGATCGAACGGTATGCCCTCCTCGCTGCAGCGTTTTAAGGCACTTTCCAGACGCCGGCGATGCTCGGGCAGATACCGCGCCAGCGTATCCGAAGGCGGCGGTGCCTGGTCCCCCTCCCATTCGAGGATGTTGAAGATCTCGGGCGACCAAAACGCTTCGTCGTCCTCGAGATTTGCAGCCCAGCCGCCAACCCGGCCAATGCGCCCGGCGACGCGCTGCAGGGCCCGCGCGTGCTCCAGCTTCTGCTCAGCTTCGCGCTGCGCGGTGATGTCCTCGATAATCGCGATCACGTGCGTGGGACGCCCATCGCGCCCGGTCTGGGCCGAAAGCCGGGCGCGAACCCAGACCGTGCGGCCGGTTTTACCCACAAACCGGTGTTCCAGCGTTTCGGCCTTGCGGGTGCCGGCCAGCAGGCGACGCATCGCGGTGCGCACCGGTACGTGATCCTCGGGCGGGACGCATTTGTGGTAATTTTGCGCCAGCAGCTCGTCGTCGCTGTGCTCGAGCATCCGCGCCAACACGGCATTGGCCTGCAGCACCGTACCGTCTTCGGCCAACAGCGCGATACCGGTCGCCGCCTCGCGAAACAGCTTGCGCAGCCGCTGCTCGCTGATACGCAACGCCTCGTCCTGGCGATGCCGCTCGATGGCCACGCCGACCAGGGAAGCGAACAGCTCGACCAATTCCCGTTCCCAGGCTTGCGGCTCGCGCGGCTCGCGGTAGTACAGCGCGAGACTGCCGACAACGTTTTTTTGCGTGTCGAACACCGGTCTCGACCAGCACGCGCGCAGGCCAAGCTCGTCGGCCCGCTCGGCCAGCCCGTGCCATAGCGGATCGGTACGGATATCGTCGACAATGACGGTCTCGCCGCGATACATCGCGGTGCCGCACGAGCCCACGTGCGGCCCGATCTCGAGCCCGTCGATGGCCCGGGTAAAATCGTCCGGCAAGCTCGGTGCGGCAGCATGATGGATCTGTCTGCGATCGGCATCCAGCAGCAGGATCGAGGCCACGGTATCCGGCGCGGCTTGCTCGATGCCCGCGGCCACGGTGCGCAAGATCGTCGACAGTTCGTGGCGGGTCGAGATCTGCGCCAGCACCCGCGCCTCGATTTCGCGCACGCGCCGCTCGCGTAGGCTTTCGGTGACATCGCGCGCAATCACCAGGCGCGCCTCACGCTGCTGGAATTCGATCGAGCGGGATACGATTTCGACATCAATCAGCGTGCCGTCACGACACCGGTGCGGCCAGAACCCCGAGCGCCGAACACCGTCATCAAGGTCTTGCTTCATCCAGGCCTCGAGCCGCGCGCGCTCCTCTGATGAACGAATATCGTGGATGGTCATGCCCAGAAACTCCTTCTGGCTGTAACCATAATGTTCGACTGCGGCGTCGTTGACGGCAAGAAAGGCCAGCGTCTTCCAGTCAAATACCCAGGTCGGCAGCGGACTGGCATCGAACAGCAGCCGGAAGAAGTGTTCGTCGCGCTCAAGTTGACGGGCCTTTTGGTACTCGGCGGTGACGTCGGTGTGCATGACCACCGCACCGCTGCGGTCCGGCAATGGCCCGGCCACCATCCGAAACCAGCGCTTGCGGCCCGCCGCATCGTCGCACGGGTACTCGATCCTGAAGTTGGGTTCAGCGCCGTCGAGCACGGCGCGTATTCCGGCCGCCGCGCGCGCCGCATAGTCGGCATCTTCGCCGGCGGCACCAGCGCAGATAGCCAGATAATTCTGGCCTTCGAACGAGCAGGCGGATGCTGGCGCACCGCCCTGCTGGGCGAACACGCGCCAGGCGCGATTGGTCATGACGATACTGCCATGACGGTCGAGAATGCAAATCTGGGCTGGCAGCGCGTCAATCACGGCATCGATCCCGACGTCCAATCGTTTCATGCCGTTATCGCGGTTGCTCATCGCTGCGGTCGCTCCTTGGAGAATACCCCTTCGATCGTCCGTCGACCCAGTGCCACTTAATGCTGAGTATACGCCGAAAGTCAAACCGATCACTGTGGTCACAGAACGCGATAAACGCTCAACCGGCCTTATCCCGCCTTATCCCGCCTTATTCACCGCCATGCCTCGCAATGCAGAGGCGTTGAAGACGGCGGGCTTACAGCGAAAGGCCTTTGACCACCTTCCCGCCAAAAAACAAAGAGCCCCGGCGGTGCGGGGCTCCTGTGTGCTGCAATGCCGGCTCCTGTGTGCTGCTATGCCGGCCCTTTTCAGAAGCGCAGCCCAACCCGCGCAAACAGCAGGCGTCCCGGAATGCGATAGGTCGACGGATCGTAGCCGTTGAGCGAGCAGCTCACGCAGGCTGGCGGATCGCGGTCGAACAGGTTTTCCGCACCGATCGTAAAGCGTGTATCGGCACCCAGCACCTGGGTGCTATAGCTGACGTTCAAGTCGTGGTAGATGGTCGAACCCAGCGTGTTGGTCGGCACTGTACCGAAGCCTTCGAATTCGGTCGGTGTCGGGTTGCTGCACACGCCGAGGTTGGCCAGGCTATCCGGCGTGCCGTCAAGAAAGTCTGAACACGACTCGGTCAGGCTGTCGATATACTGGACGGCCCAGACCGCGCCCCAGTTACCCAGGTTCCACGTGAAGTTGGCATTGGAACGCCACTCCACGATCGAGGTGTTGTCAAACTCCACGCCGGTGCGGTCCAGTGACTGGAAGCCGCCGCCGACGCCCGGTACGATTTCATCGAACTCATCAATGAACGTCGTATTCCAGTCCAGACCGAACCGGCCAATCTCAAACTGGCGGGTACGAAGATTGACGGTAAAGTCCCAGCCTTCGGTTTCGAGACCGCCGATGTTGGTCAGGCGATTGTCGAAACCGTTTATGTTGCCGGTCGCATTCCTCGAAATTCCGCCGCAGAATTCCGGCGAGCCGGTGCGTACGCATTCGTCGAGAATGAACTGCGCGCTGACCGCCCGAATGGCATCGTCGAGTTCGTGTCGATACCAGTTGACGCCGATATCCAGCACGTCCAGCGCATCGATATTTCGAACAAATCCGGCACTGTAGAGAAAACCTGCCGAGTAGCTGTCGGCGGTCTCGGCGTCAAGATTCTCGTTGCCGCCGGTGGTAACCGAAATCTGCGAATTGGCCTGCACGAATCCGCCATTGGGCACGCCTTGGGCAGTGCAGTTTTGCTGTTGTTCGGCCGATAGCGTAGGGAAGGTCGAGGCATTGCAAGGGTCAGCCAGCGTGGCGTCGAAACGCGCCTCCGATCCGAATAACTCGCCGATACTGGGCGCGCGGAAGCCTTCGGAAAATGTTGCGCGAACCAGCAACTCCTCGATTGGCTGCCAGCGTAACTCCACCTTGCTCGTCGTTTCAGAACCAAAGGTGCTGAAATCCGCCACTCGCACCGAACCCGATACTTCCAGCATTTTCGTGAACGGCGCATCGG
>JAIVHD010000088.1 GCA_020201235.1 Lysobacteraceae bacterium | reverse complement strand
CAAAAACGCCCAAGCGAGCTTCGAACAGATCATCCGCGAACTCGAGGCCAGCCAGCAACCGTTGTGGAGCCCGATGGTGCTCAACGGCGGTGGCTTCACCATGTTTGCCAATCATTCGCTGGTCATGGCCAACTACGTCGCACGCGCCAACGCCGCGATCATCGACCTCAGGCGCTTGTTGGAACAGGGTTAAACGCTCAATCGCGTCGCCAGCCTCATCTGCACAGCCCCGGGCCACGGATCCGTGAAATTGGCCGCGCGCACTTTTCAGCTCAAATGCCCGGTCTTGACCCAGATAACGGTTTTTGTTTCTACCCACGGATGATGCTGGCTAAGGTGCGGGCTGCGAATCCAGGTGCCAGCCGGGTACACGCCGTGTTCATCGCGAAAAACACCGGAAAGCACAAAAATTTCCTCGCCGCCGTAATGACGGTGCGGTTGAAACTTCTCGCCCGCCGGCCATTTCACCAGGGCCACGTTTTCGGTCTCGAAGGCGTGCAGCGGCATGACCTCCAGCCCGCCGATACCCGGTCGCCAGGTCTCGTTCGCGGTGTCAATGCGCACGACGGTCGAATCGCCGGGATTGAACTGGTGGAGCTTGACAAACAGCGTGCATCCCCCGGCACTGAACGGTGTATGAGCGCTGCCGGGCGGGTTGCGGAGATAAGTTCCAGGCCCGTAATCGCCGGTCTCATCGGAAAATATGCCGTCCAGCACCAGGATTTCCTCGCCCAGCGGATGCTCGTGCCGGGGGAAGCGGGAACCGGGCTGATAGCGCACCAAGCTGGTTGCATGTCCGCGTTCGGCCAGCTCGCGCGCAAGCGGCTTGCGCAACACGCCACCCGACGGGCTTGCCATCCAGTCGAGTTCCGAGCCGTCGATCACCACGCGGCGCGAAAAATCCATGTTCAGGTGAGTTGGCGAGTCGACATCGGCAGAGTTTCGAGTTCGGGCGATCATAGGAGTACCGGGCGTTGAGCTGAAGCCCAAGCATAGCGCGGCACGGTCGATGCGCGACAAGCGAGCGACGAACGGGCGAGCAAGGGGCATGGCGGTACCCGATCAGGAGGGGTGGTGAATCGGGCGGGCTTGAGGCATGATTGTTTCATTCAAACACCGCACTGAGGGTTCAACCATGCCGCTTTCCGAAAAGCCCGGCCAAGCCGGTTTGAAATTGATCGCGCTGGCCGTCGTGTCGATTATTGCACTGGCCGCGACCGCCTCGCCGGCCCTGGCCCAGCAATCCGAAGTGCCGCAGCCGGAACAGCCCGAGGCACCGGTCGAGCCGCCCGAGAAGTCGTCGCCTTCTGCCACCATGACCGGCGAACGCCTGATTGCACTGCTCGGCTCGCTCGACCCGGAAGCGCAACGAAATGGCAACGGACTTCAGTTCTCAATCGGCGATCGAGTACATATTCTGATCTTCGATCCCGAAGCCGACCGCATGCGTCTGATGAGCCCGATCGCCGAGGCAGAGATACTGGGACCGGAACTGATGCAGCGGATCCTGCAGGCCAATTTCGATTCTGCTCTGGATGCGCGCTACGCGCTGGCCCAGGGCATTGTCTGGAGCGTGTTCGTTCATCCCTTGTCGACCCTGAACGAGGACTTCCTCGCCAGCGCGCTCGGCCAGGTCCACAGCGCCGCGGAAACTTTCGGAACGACGTTCAGTTCCGGCATGCTGACCTATGGCGGCGGCGACAGCCAGGCGCGCATCGACGAATTGATCGAGGCGCTCGAAAAGCTCACCAACCCGACGCTCTAAGCAGGCCGGAACGGGCGGTGAATACGGCAGGCTCAGGCCCAAAAATCACAGATCGAAGAACTTCGCAGCGATCATCGATGCCAAAGTTTGAGTTATTTCGTGATTTTTTGACCTTTTTAGCGAGCCCAAGGATAATTTAGTGCCCACGACGGTTAAAAAAAGCGTATAGTGGATACCGCTGCCGAATACAGCAGTGGTTGGATTTGACCGTATCCCGTAACGAATACCCTTCAAACTCTTCCATTTTCTGATTCTCGCTTTAAGCAACGAAAGCAGCACCTCGGGCATCGTCAATTGACGGCTCGATTTTTCTATTAATTTAAAGAGTAAAGATAAAAATGTCTAATACCACCGGTACAGTAAAATGGTTTAACGATGCGAAGGGCTTCGGCTTTATTTCGCAAGACAATGGCGGCGCGGATGTATTCGTGCATTTCAGCGCGCTGACCGGTTCGGGCTTTAAGAGCCTGGCCGAAGGCCAGAAAGTCACGTTTGACGTGACCGATGGTGCCAAGGGACCACAGGCTTCCAACGTCGTCACGATCTGATCGCGACCACAATAATGCCTGAAAAAAACCCCGCGCCGGCGGGGTTTTTTTTGTCCATGTTTTTGTACCCCGCAACCTGTTGGGCTGGCCCTCCCCTTGCGATGCTTCGCTCAATCGCGCGGCCCGAATTCCAGACAACACTCCACGGCCTCGTTTTCTTGCGCGCAATTCGCTATCCTGTGATTTCTTTATCAGGGTTGGCGACGCATGAAAGACCAGGCTGAGAGCGCGCGACAAGCATTGCGCCTGATGGACCTGACCCGGCTCGAAGACGACGTCGACGAGCAGCCGGTTCGAGCCCTGTGCACACGCGTCTCCGGCCTGTCGGTTTATCCTGCCGCTGTTTGCGTCTATCCAAGGTTTGTGCCGACGGCGCGGCGCACGCTGGAACAACATGGCCTTGCCGACCGGATCAAGCTGGCGACTGTGGCTAATTTCCCTGGTGGCGATTCGAACGTAAAGATCGCCTTCGACCAGACCAAGCAGGCAATCGCGCTGGGAGCCGATGAAGTCGATGTGGTGTTTCCGTGGCAGGCGCTCATCGCTAAAAACGGCTTCATCGGTTTGCAACTGGTGCAGCGCTGCAAGACCGCCTGTGGCGACCGCATCCTGAAAGTCATCCTCGAAACCGGCAAGTTGACCACGCCGGAGCGAATCCGCGAAGCCGCCGAGCTTGCCATTGTCGGCGGCGCCGATTTCCTCAAAACCTCGACCGGCAAGGTCGCAACAAACGCCACACCTGAAGCGGCGCGAGTAGTTTTGGAGACCATCGCCGGCAGTGCCCACAATGTCGGTTTCAAGGTGTCCGGGGGGGTCCGCACGCTCGCCGATGCCAAAGCCTACATGAACCTGGCAACCGAGATCATGGGCAAGGATTGGATGGCTCCGAATCACTTTCGGATCGGCGCATCCGGCCTGCTCGACGATCTGCTCGCAATCATCGATAAAACACCCGGCGGGTCCAGTGCTTGACCTGTGCGCGACAGATGATCCAGCGCAGGCGTGACGGCCATGCGCTGAGTGACGACCAAATCCGAACATTGCTGAGCGTTCGCAGGCTGGCAAGCCACAGCCTTGAGCAACTGCTGCCGCATGCGTTCGTGCCGCAACAACTGCTGCCCGATTGATTTATTTGGCGGTGCGCTTTTCCGGCCATTGCCAGATCCAGCCGTGCTGGCGTGCCCGGCCGGTCAGGAGATATTCCAGTGTCTGGTCGTTTTCGAGCGCCGACCGGGCCACGCGCGCGGCTCCGGTGCGGCCGGCCAGCAGGATCTGATCGCCAATCTCAAGCGCGACGTCGTCACCGGGGCACAGCACATCGGTGCCATCGCGTCTGAGCAGCACCACCTCAAGCGGTAGTCTGGACGCGCGCTGGCGCGGATCGCGCAATAGCGCACCCACCGTCACCTCGAGGCCGGATTCCAGCATATGCGCCACTGCGGGGGCGCGCTTGGCGCTGATTCGCCCGCCGGAAAACTCGGGCGGGTGTTCCGACTGGTGCCGAAGCAGTCTTGCCAGCAAACTGCGGGCGTAATCGTTGTCCTGCGCCAGCATGGCCTCAATGAAGTGCGCCACCAGGCTGGAGCTGATCCGGCACAGAATGTAACCTGCGGTGACCTGACTGGGCTGGGCCAGAAAGTCAGGCTCTGCGGCGCGAAAAAGTGCGTGTGTGGAATAGCCGTTTTCTAACGCGGCCAGGAATAGCTCCGGGTTGAGTTCACGCGCGGTGATCAGGCTCGACAGATTATCGGCATCGTCGCCGGTCGCCGCCACGATGCCGACCGCGGACTCAACCCCGGCTTCGCGCAGCGCTTCGGCCTGCGTGCCGCGCCCCTTGACCGTACCGGCCGGGCGCCCCGGGCCTTCGGGGTTG
>JAIVHD010000087.1 GCA_020201235.1 Lysobacteraceae bacterium | reverse complement strand
CTTCGAGCGCAATCCAAATTTCGAGCGCGAGCCGCTTGACCTGGCCGCCGAAGGTTACGACCGCGACGCGCACGGCGACTACGGTCTGGAGCGGCTCGACGGTCGAAGGTATCCGTTTGTCGACCGGCTCGAAATCCATTTTATCCAGGAAAACGCGGCCCGCTGGAGCAGTTTTGCCAGCGGCGAGGTCGACAACATCATGGTGCCCAACGAGCAGGCCGACAACGTTCTTGAACATCGCGACCCGCTGACATTCAAGCAGGAGACGCTGCGCGAAAATCATGGCTACACCGGCCTCGAAGCGGGTTTCGTGTACGCCGGCTTTAACATGGCCGATGAACGCTTCGGCCAGCACCCCGAACCCGAACGCGATGCGGCCAACCGCGCGCTGCGCTGCGCGATGCGCGACGCCTACGACTGGCAGGCCCGCAACAATACCTTCTACTACGGCATCGGCGAAATTGCCCTCTATCGGCGCATGAACCGCATGGTGGTCGACGACTGCGTCGCCATCACCGGCCTGTCGCGCACGCGCATCCACCTCTGGAACAAGCGCGTGACGATGCTGCCTGATCGCGAAATCCTCGGCGGTTTCTTCATGCGCTTTGTCGACGTGCAACAGGCCGCCAGCGAGACTCTGAAGGACGAGGGCTGAATTTCGGGTGCCGTCGGCGACGCCGCGCCGACCTACTCCAGGCTGGCCCTGCAGCGCCGGGTTCGTGATCACCAATGAGCCCCGAATCATGGTTTTTCCCACCCATTGGGAAGATTCCGGGGTTGTGCTGCCACGGTCTGTATATCGGCTAAGGTTCATGCGTAATCAGGAAAAATTTTCAATTCAATAATCTGCGCAAATCTGCGTAATCTGCGGTTCGCCCGCAAGCAGGCTCCTTCACGCGTGGCTTGGCTCCGACCCGGCCTGGGTTACTATTGCGCCAGCGGATAAATTAGCGTATCCGACATAGGCATGGTGGGGAGGATGGCATGGTGGGCGTGCGCAAGCATGAATCGAAGTTAGAACCCGGTCATCGTTCGATCGGCGGAAAGCCCGTCGATTCCGGCCCGGGCAAGCACGGTCGGCAGGCGTTCCATTTGGGCCAGTGGCTGGTTTACCCGGAACATAATCTGATCCAGTCGGCCAGGCAATCGCGTGCCATCGAACCCCGGCTGATGGAGGTCTTGGTGTGTCTGTGCGAGCAGGCACCGGCGGTCGTGCATCCCGATACGTTGATCGAGGCGTGCTGGCCGGGACAATTCATCAGCGACAACCCGTTGCACAAGTGCATTGCGCAGTTGCGCAAGGCGCTGGACGACGATGCGCGTGCGCCCCGGTATATCAAGACCGTGCCGCGCAAGGGCTACGCGGTAGTCGCCGACATCCACGCGCTGGCCGGCGGGAAGTTTCCCGGCGAACGGCCGGCCTGGTCACGGGGCTCGCCCTATCGCGGCCTGGAACCCTATGGCCAGGCCGATCGCACGGTGTTTTTTGGACGCCGCTCGAGCACCGCCCAACTCATCGGAAGGTTGGGCCTGGCCCGCCAGTCCGGGTTTTCGTTCGTGCTGATGATGGGCCCGCACAGCGCCGGCAAGACCTCGCTGATCCATGCCGGCCTGCTGCCGCATCTGGCTGACGATCCCGATCGCGAAACGCTCTTTACAGACGTCGCCTGCTGGGTGGTGCCAAAGCAACAGGCTGCATTTGTACCGATATCCATATCGGCGGCCTTCGACCGATGGCGAAGCGGGCTCGACTCGTCGACTGCTTCAAACGGCCCCGTATCGGTCGGCGTATCCGAACGCGCGCTTTCGGATCCGACACCGGCTCCGCCACGCCATGAGCTGATCGTGGTCGACCAGCTCGAGCGCGTATTCGACAGCGAAGGCGTGGATGACGCTGCGGCGGCGGAGTTTTTTAACCGGCTGGCGGAACTGGCACAATCCGGCCCGGTGGTCGTGCTTGGCGTGATGCGCAACGAATCGTACGGCCGGGCCATGCGAAATCCTGCGTTTCGGGCCATCAAGCAACAAGCCGAGATTCTGGATCTGGCCGAACCGGATGCCTACGAGCTGCACGAAATCATTACCGGCCCGGCGCGTGCAGCCGGTCTTTCCTTCCAGTTCGACGAGCCAATCGGCAAACCGCTGGATCAGGTCATGCTGGGGGATGCCGTGGCTTCTGGTGGGTCGTTGCCGGCCATCAGTGACGCCTTGCACTACTTGTACCTGAACCGGGTCGAGGGCTCGGTTCTATCGAGTCGCGTCTACCGCGAAACCGGCGGCATCCATGGCATCCTGGCCAATCGCGCGGAGCAGGCCATGACCGGCCTTTCGCCGCCGGCACGCGATGCCTTGCCGGGCCTGTTGCAGGCGCTGGTCGGTTTCGAACGCCACGACCGCACGCGCCTGGTTCGTAAACAGGCCGTGGTCGAGGAGCTGGGTCCGGAGCAACGCGAACTGGCGCGCGCGCTCGACCGGGCCGGCCTGCTCGCCGTCCAGTATGGAGAACAAACGACCCGCATCGAGCTGATCCACGATTCGCTGCTCGACCAGTGGCCGCCGGTTCGCGAGTGGGCTGCCAAAAACAAGGCATTGCTATTGACCCTGGAGCAGCTCAGGACCGAAAGCGCGCGCTGGGCCGCTGCCGGACGCAAGCCCTCGCTGCTCACGCGCGACCACGCCACGCTGGCAGTCTTCCGGCGTTTACCGACGCTTTCCGGACAGAATCTGGCCTCGCCGGAGCGTGAATACATCGACCGCTGCACGCGCGCGCTTGCCCGGCGAGGGCGCCTGCAAACCGTCTTTGGCGGCCTGTTGGCGAGTCTGCTCGCGGTCTCGCTGTACATGACCGTGCAATATCGCTCGCTAAACCATGAACTCGACAACTCCAACCAGCAATCGGAGGCCCTGATCGCTTTCATGCTCAGCGATCTTAAGGAAAACCTCGAGCCGCTGGCGCGATTGGACCTGCTCGATATGGTCGCACGCCAGGTGTTCGAACACTACTCCGGCAAGCCGATCGTGCCGGACTCGGAAAGCTCGCTGTTGCACAAGGTCAAGGCCTTGAATGTCGTGGGCCAGGTTCAACTCGGACGCGGCCAGCTGGTCGATGCCCGGTCGAGCTTTGACCAAGGCGCGCGCCTGCTTCAACAGTGGCACGGCTCGCAATGGAGGCTGCCCGAAACCCGCCTGGTCGCCACCCAGCTGCCGTACTGGATCGGCCTGACCTTGTACCAGAGCGGCGACCTGGAACAGGCGGGCCGACACTGGTCGAGCTACCTCGAGCGCGCTCGCGGCTACGCCGCCGGAGAACCCGGCAACAGCCTGTGGCAGCTTGAAGAATCCTACGCGCTGAACAACCTCGGTACGCTGGCCCAGCGAGGCGGCAAATTGACCGAGGCGGCCCGTTATTTTGACCAATCGGCGCGCATCAAGCGCAGGCTGGTGGCCGGCGAGCCCGACGCTTCGCTCTACATTGCCGAACTGGCCGACACGCTTTCCTGGAAGGCCTCGGTGTTGCGACCGATGGGCGATCTTGCGCAGGCACTCGAGGCAAGCCGCGAATCGCTACGGCTTTCGCTTCGGTTGACCGAATTGGAGCCAGAAAACTGGAACTGGTGGCACAGACTGGGTCTCGCGCATTTTCGCCAGGCACTCGAACACTACGACTCCGGCGTCGTCGAACGCGCCCACGACCACATCCGCGATGCGTTGCCGATTTACGCCCGGCTTTACGAACGCGAAGCCGATCACCAGGTGCGGTTGCATGAGTTTGTCAACAGCCTGCTGCTCGAATCGAGAATTCTCCGCCATCTCGGCAACGCATCGGATGCCGCCGTTTCGCTGGCCAGAGCGCGCTCGCTGCTGAGCGGCCGACCGGACGGTACGCCGTCGCGGCGAGAGTCGTCGCAACGCTGGGCGCTGGAGCTGGAATATGCGCTGGTGCTGGCCGGCCTCGGCGAGCTGCGCGCGGCCACCATGCATCTGGCGCAGTTGCTCGAACCGGCAATTCGAAACGACCGGTCAGAAGAGCCGGCCGGTGCCGAAGAGGCGCTCGTCGATCCAGCATTGCGGGCTCGCGCCCACCTCCATTTGGGCGACCTGCTGGCCGCAGGCGACCGCGCCGACGAGGCCGACCGGGCCTGGTCGCAGGCACGCGAGCTGGCCGCGGCCGCAATCGCCGAAGGCCGGCAATCGCCGCGAGCCGCGGCCATTCACGTGGCCGCACTGGATCGCATCGGGCAGCAGACGGCGGCCTCCGAGTATCGCGAGCAGCTCGCGATGACCCACCATCGCGACCCCGATTTGCATGCATCCCATTCGTTTTTACCGCAAGGTTCATCACAAGGAGAACAACCATGAGCATCGAGTTATCCATCGCATACGTCGAATTCGGCGGCAACACCGGCGACGGCCGGTATTTTTACGGCTTTAGTCCGGATACATTTTTTGCCAGCGGAAAGTCGGTCGAGCTCGAGTTCAAGCTCGGTTCCTGGGTTGGACCGGAGTTCGAGATCGTCGATATTGTGGCCACCGACGATCACGCCATTGCCGATTCGAAAGTCCGCTCGGATTCGCGCAGCGCAACCGTGACCGACCAGATCGACCCGCAGCGACGCGAGCTGATTAACGTATCGGTGGTGGTGCGCGACAGCG
>JAIVHD010000312.1 GCA_020201235.1 Lysobacteraceae bacterium | reverse complement strand
GCTTAACGCCGCGCTTGAGATGGCCGCGTTCGACGATCTGCGCGAGTGCGCGCAACATGTCGGCCTCGAATTTGAAGTCGCGGCTGGCGTAGGGCCTGGACCAGTCGGCCAAGCCACCGAGGCGCTTGAAGTCCTCGCGCTGGCGCTCGATTTGCTGGTCGGCGAATTCGCGACACTTCTGACGGAACGTTCGTGCATCGATTTTGTGGCCGACCTTGCCGACCTTTTTTTCGACCTGCAACTCGATCGGCAGGCCATGGCAGTCCCAGCCGGGTACGTACGGCGCACGAAAACCGCGCAGCAGTGCGGCCCGCACGACGAAATCCTTGAGGATCTTGTTGACCGCATGACCAATGTGGATGTCGCCGTTGGCGTAGGGCGGCCCATCGTGCAGGATGAACGCCTGCGGACGGTCGGCGGTGGCATTCTGAATCTGGCCGTACAGGTCCTCGGCATACCACTTCTCGAGCATTTTCGGCTCGCGTTGGGCCAGCGAGGCCTTCATCGGAAAGCCGGTTTGCGGCAGGTTGATCGTGTCTTTGTAGTCCATTACGAGTGTTTCTTCCAGGTTACCGTGTGATGCAATCCGCTATTGTCGCCGATTCGGCCGACAGCCGTCATGACGTGCGAGCGTTGCCCGTATTCGCCGCGAACTCACGCGCGCGCAAGAGATGCGACCTGCGGCTTGGCCTCAGCAAGGCGATCGTTGCAGATGCTGCTTTGCGAGCGCCAGGTCGATGTGCATCCGCTTGGTCATACTCTCGAGCGAATCGAAGTGTTCCTCGTGGCGAATGAAGCGGACGAATTCGACGTCGATGTGACGACCGTACAGGTCACCGTCGAAGTCTAGCAAGTGCACTTCCAGCAGCCAATCGCGGCCGGCCACGGTTGGCCGGCGGCCGAGACTGGCGACACCCGGGTGCCGTACCAGTCCGCCGCCGCTGACACGCACCGCGGCAATGCCGGTCAGCGCCGGCGGCTCGGCAACGCGCAGGTTGGCGGTGGCAAAGCCAAGTTCGCGGCCCAGTTGTTTGCCTCGGATCACGCGTCCGGAAATCGAATAAGGCCGGCCCAGCAAGCGCTCGGCGGTGGCCAGGTCGCCGCGCGCCAGGACCTGGCGCAGCAGACTCGAGGAAATCCGGTTGTCGCTCGGGGGGGCGTTGCCATCGGGCCTGGATACGAGATCAACGATACAGGTCTCGAAGCCAAATTGCCGACCATACCGGGTCAGGTCGTCTAGGTCGCCGGCCGCCCGATGCCCAAAGCGAAAATTGCGTCCGACAATCACGCGGCCGGCATTCAAATCGCGGGCCAGTACGTCACGCGCGAACTGCTCGGGACTCAGGCTCGAAAATTCGTGATCGAAGCGCAGCAGCACCAGCAATTCGATGCCTAAGCGGTCGGCAAAGCGGCACTTGTCACGCAGATTCATCACTCTCGGGACCGGTTGGTCGGGCCTGAAAAATGTGCGCGGCAGCGGATCGAAGCACAACATTGCCGGCTTAAATCCGGGCGTTCCGTCGGGTGTTTCGGCGACCGTTTCGGCAACCGTTTCGGCAATCAGTGCCTGATGACCGAGATGCAGGCCATCGAAGTTGCCGACGGCGATCGCGAGTGGGCGCGCCTGATCGGCGGCGGGCAGGTGTCGGATCAGCTTCATGGCGCCAGAAAGTTTACCCGGTTATTGCAAAAAACGTCCGGCTCTGGCCCTCGCCCCGGGTGTCGCACGCGCAACTCTTGCCCGATCGCCGGGCTTATTCGGAATTGCCGGCATGGATCGGCTTTGAAAGATGATGCGGGCGGATACCCGAAAGCCACAAAACAACGCAATAGGCCAGCGCACCCAGGCTGATGCTCAGGGTCAGTTGGCTGGCGCGCCAGCTCAGGCCGTATTGGTACCAGTCGTCGGTGACCGGGGTGAAGGTCATGACGACGGTCGACATGCCGATGCAGCCCAGTGCAATTTGCCCGATGCGCCGCCAGGGCAGCTGCGGCGCCAGGCCTTCGCGCCGGAGGTTTTTCCACAGCAGCGCCGCGTTCAGCCAGGCCGAAGCGCTGGAGGCCAGCGCCAGGCCGGCGTGCATTCCAGGATAACGGGCCAGCACCTCAAAGACGCCGCCACTGAAATCGCTGCCGCTCAAACGCCAGCCGATGGCCGCGACAAAGACCACGTTCAGGACCATGTTGGCTGCCAGCGCGATGATCGCGATACGCACCGGGGTTTTAGTGTCCTGGCGCGAAAAGAACGCCGGTGCCAGAATTTTAACGCCGATGAAGGCCGGCAGGCCGAGGCAATAGGCGACCAGCGCCAGGGCGGTCATCTCGACGTCGCTTTCTGCAAATTCGCCGTATTGAAACAGCGTTGTCACAATCGGCTCGGCCAGCAGCGCCAATCCGGCCGCAGCCGGCAGTCCGATTGCCAAACCCAGAAAAATGGCCCAGTTCATGGTGTTCCGGAACTGGCTGACATCGGCACGCGCGTGCAGCGACGACAGCGTCGGCAAGATCACCACTGACAGCGCGACACCGAACATTCCGAGTGGAAATTCCATCAGCCGGTCGCCGTAATACAGCCAGGAAATACTGGCCTCGATCAGCAGCGATGCAATCAGGACATCGAGAAGCAGATTGATCTGCGCGACCGAAGAACCGAACAGCGTCGGCAACATCAGTTTCATGATCCGGCGCACGCCGGGATGGCTGAAGTCGATCCGCGGAATGGGCAGCACGCCATGCCGCGCGAGCACCGGAAGCTGGACCGCCAACTGGACGATGCCGGCGACCAAAACGCCCCAGGCCAGGGCCTTGACCGGCTGCTCAAAATGGCCGCTGAACACGACCGCAGCCAGAATCAGGGACACATTCAGCAGTGCCGGAGTCAACGCGGGCAGCGCGAACCGGCCCCAAGTATTCAGGATGCCGCCGGACAGCGCGGTCAAGGCGATGAAAAGCAGGTAGGGAAAGGTTACGCGCAGCATATCGCTGGCCAGGCGGAGCTGCTCGGGCTGGTCGGCGAAGCCGGGCGCAAACAGTGTGATGATTGCCGGTGCCGCCAGCATGCCAAGCCCGGTCATCAACAGTAGCACCGCCAACAGGCTGCCGGCCGTTGCATCCAGCAGCGACTTGACCGCCTGCGCGTCGCCCTTCTCGCGGTACTCGCTCAGCACCGGCACAAAGGCCAGCGAAAAGGATCCTTCTGCAAACAGGCGGCGCAGGAAATTGGGAATCTTGAACGCGACGAAAAACGCATCGGTTGCCGCGCTCGCGCCAAACCATCGTGCCAGAACGACATCCCGGATCAGCCCGAGCACCCGCGAGACCAGGGTCATGGAACTGAACGACGCGATCGAGCGCAGCAGGTTCATGTTCGGTCAGCGGCCGGACGGATCCGCCAATCAAGCTTTATCTTGACGTATTGCCGATAAACGGCGATAATGTACGGCTTGATTTTTGTCATCTTTCTGTTTTCAGGAGCAATACGTGGCCAATAGCCCATCAGCACGCAAGCGTGCCCGTCAATCCGAGCGCAATCGACAGCATAATGCCGCGCAGCGGTCCTATGTTCGTACCATGATCAAAAAGGTGCTCAACGCGATCAAGGCTGGCGACAAAGCCGCCGCAGAGGCTGCCTACAAAGAGGCCGTTCCGGCAATCGACAAGTCGGTGACCAAGGGCATCATGCATCGAAACAAGGCCGCCCGGCACAAGTCGCGTCTCGGGCGTCACGTCCACACGCTGTAGTTGGGGACAAGCAATTCCACTTCCGGCGACCGCCCGGTCGCCGGAAGATGTTCAAAACCCCAAAAAAACGAGCTCAGTCGTCGTCAGAGTCTAAAATGGCCCGGCCGACTTCGTGCATCAACGCCTTCAGGCCGCTGCCGGATAGCGACGAGATGGCAAACCACGGTCGTTGCCATTCCAGCGAATCGATGATTTCGGCTACCGCCTGGTCACGCTCTTCATCCTGCATCTGGTCGGTCTTGGTGATTACCAGCCAGCGCGGTTTTTCGATCAGTGACGGGTCGAACTGCTCGAGTTCGCGCTCCAGAACACGAACCTGATGGGCCGGTTCGCTGCCGTCGAGCGGCTGGATTTCGACCAGGTGCAGCAGTAGCCCGGTTCGCTGCAGGTGTTTCAGAAACTGGTGGCCCAGCCCGGCACCTTCGGCCGCACCCTCGATCAGGCCTGGAA
>JAIVHD010000311.1 GCA_020201235.1 Lysobacteraceae bacterium | reverse complement strand
GGTTGAGGATGACCCGGCGGTGCGCGAGTTCGCCGCAGCCGCGCTGGAGCACCTGGGCTATCGGGTGCAGCCCGCGTCCGGCGGTGCCGAGGCGTTGGCGGTGCTCGAAGGCGGCGGCGAGTTCGATTTGCTGTTTACCGACGTGGTCATGCCCGGCGGCATGAGCGGGCGTGAGCTTGCCGAGGCGGCAACCGGGTTGCGGCCCGGGCTTAAGGTGCTCTACACGTCCGGCTACACCGAAAACGCGGTGGTCCATCACGGCAGGCTGGACCCCGACGTGCAACTGCTGAGCAAGCCGTACCGGCGCGATGAACTGGCGCGGCGCGTCCGGCGGGTGCTGGACCAGGCTTCTGGGGAGCCCAGTCGAAATGTCTCCTAGTCGAAGTGTCGCGCGGGTCGGTCCGCGTCTTGTCATGGTTTTCTGCGTGCTTGCGTCGCTAGGGGCAAGTCTGTGGCCGGCCGATCAGGCGTCGTCCGCCGAACTGATCCTATCCGGTTCGCAAAAAATCATCGACGCGCCGACCCGGATCGCGGCCGCAGCCGGCTATTTCGATGCCGATACAGGACCCCGGATTCGGGTCGAGCTGGCCGACTCGGGCACGCAGTCGTTGGAAATGCTCATGGCCGGCGACGCCGATTTCGCGCTGATGACGGCGGTTCCGCTTTCGCAGACACTGGTTCGCTTGCACCATGATGATGCGCCGGCCGCGACCTGGCCGGTGGTGGTAGCCAGCATCGGTTTTTCCAGCCGCATCCACCACGTCATTGTCAACGCCGGCAGTGGCATCGAGCAGCCGGCCGAGCTGGCCGGCCATGCGCTGGGGTTAACATTCGACACGTCGGCGCATTTTGCATGGGATTGGTTCGCCGATCTTCACGGCATCGGTACCGATGCCGTGCGGCTGGTGGACACCCGACCCGGCGAGCTGGGCGAAGGCCTTGCCGCAGGCCGCTTCGATGCGGTCGTGGCCTGGACGCCGTACAGCGAGAACATTATGGACCAGCGCGGTGCGAGCGCCCGCCGCTTTCCGCTGCAGGCCATGGATTCGGTCAGTTGGCTGCTGGTTTCGCGGCGTGCGCTGGTCGAGCGGCATCCCGAAATCGTTGAGCGCGTGCTCAGAGCGTATGCCGGCGCGATCGACTTGTTGCACACAGACCCGGATGGTGCCGCCGAGCTGCTCGATCTGCCGCGCGACTGGCCGCAAGGCAAGCACGTGGCCTGGAAGCTGGCATTGAACTGGCCGGTGATTGCCAACCTGGAAGCCAAGCTGGTCTGGAGCGCGAGGCGCAGCGGGGTGGCGGCGCTGCACGTCAGTCCGAGCAGCTATATTGCGCGCGGGCCGTTGGAGCGTTTCCGGTCGCACGCGGTCTCGCTGCCGACGTGGATCGCCGCCGGGCAGGCCGAGCAATGAAGCTGCGCAGGCTCGCCACGGTGATCTTCGCCGCCTCGCTGGTCGCCGCCGCCGGGGTTGCGCTGGCTCCGCTATCTCAACCACGTTCGCCTGGATCTCGAGATTTTGAGCGGAGTGGCGCATGAATCCCGGAGTCTGGCAGCACTGCTGGAAGACGAGCCGCACCCCGAAGCGCACACGGCATTGCTGCACCTAGGCGAAATCGAGACCCTGGCCAACAACGCGCTGGCGGTGCTCGAGGGGCGCCCGGACGATGCGTCCATGCGGCAGCGCCTGGCGCCGGTGAGCGGTCAAATGCGGATGCATGAAACCGGAGCCCTGGATGCGCTCAACCGGATCATCGAGGACCGCAACCGGAAAATCGTCGCCACGCTCCAGCAAACGCTGGGGCTGCTGATTCTGATCGCGCTGGTCGTCGCGCTGCTCGGCTGCCTGGTCCTGTGGGTGTTCTATCGCCGCATCCGGCAACCTCTTCGCCACGTCGCCGAAGGCGTCCGGCGCTTCGGCGAGGGTGATGAATCGGTGCGCCTTGCGGTCAACGGCGGTGACGAGCTCAGCGATGTGACGCGCCTGTTCAATCAGGCCATGGATCAGCGTGCAGCCTACCAGCTGCAATTGCAGGAACACATCAAGCAACAGCGCTGCCTGTATCGCGTGCTCGAATTGACCACCGACGAAAATCTGTCGGTGGCCGAGGTCTGCCGGGAGATCGCGCAGCTGATTCCGGCGCAAATGCTGCACGCAGATGCGGGGATCGCCCGCGTCCGCTGTGAGGTCGAGACCTATACCAGCAACAACTGGGCCGAGCCCCGGGCCTTGATTTACAGCCCGATCCGGATCAGCGACGAAGAGATCGGGTGCGTCGAGGCGGGCTACTCGCGCGAGCTGCCCGATCAGCCTGGCGGCGAAGGGCCGTTTCTGGCCGAGGAACGCACCCTGCTCGATTCGATCGCGATGCACCTGGCGCGCATGCTTCAGGACCGCAGGCTTCGCGATGCACTGGCGCGCAGCCAGCGACTGCAAGCGGTCGGCTCGCTCACCGGCGGTATCGCGCATGACTTCAACAATCTGCTGACGGTCATCCAGGGCAACGCGGAGTTGCTCTGCGACATGTATACAGATCACGATCCCGAAGCGGCTGAGCTGGCCGGCATGATCGATTCGGCCGCCCAGCGCGGCGCGGCGCTCACGCACCGACTGCTGGCATTCGCCCGGCGCCAGGCGCTGGAGCCGCGCGCCGTCGATGTCAACCGGCTGATCGAGGACATGCGCGGCCTGCTCCAGCGCACACTGGGCGCGCAGGTGGCGCTGGAGCTCAAGCTCGGCGACGATTTGTGGCCGGCGCTGGTCGACCCGGCGCAGCTCGAAACCGGGCTGCTCAATCTCATCGTGAACGCGCGCGATGCGATGCCCGAAGGCGGCCGGCTGACGCTCGAAACGGCCAACGTGGCGCTCGATGCCGACTTCGCCGAAACGCGGCACGAAGTGACGCCAGGCGACTTCGTGCGGGTGACGGTCAGCGATACCGGCACCGGGATGGCCTCGGAGGTGCTCGAGCGGGCCTTCGAGCCGTTCTTCACCACCAAACCGAAAGACCGCGGGACCGGCCTTGGGCTATCGATGGTCTATGGCTTCGTCAAGCAGTCGGCCGGCCATGTGGCAGTCTACTCCGAGCCAGATCAGGGCTGCACCGTACGGCTTTACCTGCCGCGTGCCCGAGAGGCTGCGGCGCGTGTCGAAAAACCTGGAATCGCCTCGATACCGCGCGGCGGGGCGCACGTGCTGCTGGTCGAGGATGACGATCTGGTGCGCAGGTACACCCGCGACCAGCTCGCCGCGCTGGGATACCGCGTTCAGGCGGCCGCTGACGGTTTCGAGGCCCAATCGATCCTCAAAAGCGACCAGGCTTTCAACTTGCTGCTGACCGATATCGTCATGCCGGGCGGCATGAGTGGGCGCGATCTGGCAACAATTGCCGTCGAGCTCCAGCCGGGCCTGAAAGTGCTGTACATGTCCGGCTATACCGAGAATGCGATTGTTCACCACGGACGCCTGGATCCGGGCGTCAGCTTGCTTTCCAAGCCGTTTCGGCGGGCGGATCTGGCACGCAAGGTGCAAGAGGTTCTGACCGGCGAAGATAACCTTAAAGGCGATGCCTTATGAATACGACTAAAACGGTTGAAAACAATAATAAAAAGCGGCTGCTGATTGTCGACGACGATGAAATGGTCGGGCGCACGCTGCAAAGCATCGCCCGGCGAAAGGGTTTTGAAGCCCGGTTCACTTGCGATGCCGAGCGCTTCCTCGAACTCGTCGAGCAGTGGAAGCCTGGCGTGCTGGCGATTGATTTGGTGATGCCCGGGATGGACGGCGTCGAGGTCCTCAGGCGGCTGGGTGAGAAGCGTGCGAGCGCGTGTGTCATCGTCACCAGCGGAGTCGGGCACCGCGTACTCGATGCGGCGGTGCGCTCGGCGCGCGAACATGGCCTGCATATCGCGGGCATGTTGCCCAAGCCGTTTTCGATTGGCGACGTGGCGCGACTTCTGGGTCAGTGCGATGTCTCCAGTTCGGATGGGCCGGCCCCGCGCAAACAGGCGTCGCGGACCTGCCCCGTGGTCGACGAGGCGCTGCTGCTCGAGGCGCTGGACCGCGACCAGTTTCATGTCGAGTATCAGCCCAAGGTACGCTGCGCCGACGGCAGCCTGGCCGGCTTCGAGGCGCTGGCGCGCTGGCAGCATCCGGAGCTGGGTCTGATTCCGCCGGACCATTTCATTCAGGTGGCCGAGCGCACCGAGCTGATGCCGCGGCTGACCCGGCATCTGTTCGAGATTGCGATCGAGTGGTTTTCCGGGCTGCAAGCCCCCAAGGCCGGGGACACGCCGCTGACGCTTGCGGTCAACCTTTCGGCCCGCTCGCTGGAGCGCGAAGATCTGGTCGGCCACATTCGCCGGCGCTGTCAGCGCTTCGGCCTCCAGCCTAATCAGCTGATCTTTGAGCTGACCGAAACCAGCGCCATGAGCGATGCGGTGCGCTCGCTGGACCTGCTAACCAGCCTGCGGGTGGCCGGGTTTCAGCTTTCCATCGACGATTTCGGCACCGGTTATTCGTCGATGGTGCAACTGGTGCGATTACCGTTCTCGGAAATCAAGGTCGACAAGTCGTTCGTGATGTCGGCCGAGTTCTCGGAGGAGTCCCGTACCGTGGTGCGGTCGGTCATCGAACTGGGCAAGGCGCTGGGGCTGGAGACCACGGCCGAGGGCGTCGAGACCGAGTGGGCGATGGATTTCCTTTGCGCGATGGACTGCGACTACGCGCAGGGCTTCCTCATCGCCCGGCCGCTGGACGGGCAGGCCGTCCAGCGCCGTTGGAACCTTTGAGTTGGCCGCCTGAGTGACCGGGCATGTAGGGTCTGTTGGGCGCAGCATTCAGCCCGCGTAGCCCGGGTAAGCGCAGCGCACCCGGGAAAGTGCGTTCGGCCGATGATGGTCTCCCGGGTGCGGCCTCCGGTCGTACCCGCCGGGCTACGCCGGCCAGATGAACCCGGGTCACAACGTCGTGTTGTGACTCGACTCCGGGTAACGCGACCCGCCCCCGTCGCTCGGGTCGGCGCAGTTTCGTCGGTCGGGTTAGCGCAGCGTAACCCGACGTCCCCGGTGCGTTGAGGCCCCAATCGTCGGCTTACGGTCTGCGGCCTAATCCAACAAACGCACTGGATTGTTAGTGAACAGGGCTTTCCGAATAAAACCAATAATCTGTGAAAATCCGTGTAATCTGTGGACTGAAGGTTTTCGTCCTGATGCGGCTTCCCACCATACCCGGGCTACTCAACTGCCGCCTGCGCGGTGTGAAAATCGCCGGGTTCGAAACGCCGCATCATGCGCGCGTATTGCCAGGTGAAGCCGGGCCACAGCGTGGAGTTGCGGCCCGATTCGGGGTGCAGGTACCAGCTTGAGCAGCCGCCGGCGTTCCAGACCGTGCCGGCGAGCCTGCAATGCAGCCAGGCGTTGTATTCGCGCTGGGCCCGGTCGCCGATTTCCAGCACGTCGATGCCGTGACGGCGGCGGTGGTCGAGCGCGCGCAGCACGAACTCGATCTGGGCCTCGATCATCAGGATCACCGAGTTGTGGCCCAGCGCGGTATTGGGGCCGAGCAGCATAAACAGGTTGGGAAAGCCCGAAACCGCGATCCCGCGCCAAGCTTCGGGTCCGTCGCGCCAGCTTCGGCCCAGGTCGCGGCCCTGCCGGCCGATGATCATGCCCTCCGG
>JAIVHD010000086.1 GCA_020201235.1 Lysobacteraceae bacterium | reverse complement strand
GGGATACAGGAACAGCATCGTGGTGCCGCCGACGAGCAACGGCAAGCTGTTCGAGCCGATATGCGAAAGACTGGAGTGCAGTAACGGCGTGGTCAGAATCCCCAGCAAGCCGGCCGGGTCGCGCGGGCGCAAGCCGAAGCGGACCAGTTGCAGGCCAAGCAGTTGATCGAACAGAAAAACTGACCACATCACCACCAGGAAACCAAACACCATTTTTGCCGCAAGAACAAAATTGCGTTGCGCGCGCGGCGACGAGGCGTAATCGGGATCGGGAACGTGCACGCGCATCAGCCAGCTCCGTCCGGCCGGGCTGGCCTTGTTTCAAGCTCTGCGGCAATCGTCCTGCGCGTTCGCAGGCACAAATCAGAGACCGCGTCGTCATGGGGCAGCGCTTGCGGCCAGATCGGTTCGTGGATCACCAGTCGCCCTCGCCCGGGCCGAACGCGCAGCGAGCCCGGCGGCAAAATCGAGCGCGTGCCGCTTACCGTCATCGGCAGAATCGGCAAATTACGATCAACTGCCGCGCGGAACGCGCCCTTTCTAAATGCCATCAGTTCGCCTGAGCGGCTGCGCGTGCCCTCGGCGAAAAACAGCACGCCGGTGCCGACCGGCAGGCACGCTACGGCCTCGTTGATGGCCGCACGCGCCTGATCGGGCCGGCCGCGATTAATGAAAATATGTCCGATCGCACGGCAGCCTTGTGCAACGAACGGAACCCTGCCGATTTCCGACTTCATCACCCAGCGCAGATCCAGCCCGCAAAACCCGTAGATCAACGGTATATCGTATTGGCTTCGATGGTTTGCGACCACAACATAGCTCTGCTCCGGATCGAGCCGCTCGGAGCCTTCGAGCTCGACTCGCATTGGCGTCAGCCAGGCGATCAGTCGTGCCCAGGACGCAGCAACCCGGGTGTTGGCCGCGCGCCGGTAACCGAGCAGACTCATGACGATCACCACAAGGGCCGCGAGCACGGTCGCCAGAACGACGACCGGCACCAGCACAAGCCATTGCCAAATCGGATAAAGCGTATCGAGCCAGTTGCTGGAGCTGTGGCTTCGACAATCGCTGGAGCCGTCGGCAGCACGCCCTTCGATACGATCCTCGACATATTCGGCGGCACTTTCGGTCGGGCCGGTTTTTGGTTGCATCTCGCGTCCATTGCTCATGCGCCGATTCTAACCGCTGGATCGCTGCCGGCGTCCGGCGACACGCCGACGATCATCGAGACAGGCTCGAGCGGGCTGCGGCGAGAACAGGTCAACCCAGCCGCAGCCGGGCCGACAGGCGGCGGAAATCGTGATCGGAAAGCTCGTCGAAAAAAATCCCAATCCGCACGCGGCGACCCTCTGGCCCCGCCATGTGCAGCGAAATGAACAACGGGCTAACGGCATTGGCGCTCAGCACACCGGAAAACGCATTTTCGTCACGCTTGCTGATCAGTCGCGCGCCTCCGGCGTCCAGTAATGCCAGCGCGCGCCAGCGTCCTGATCGTTTCAACGAAAACCAGACAGAAGCCGCAACCGTGATCAGCGCGAACGAAAACATCATCGCTCCGGCTCGCAGCAGCACCACCGAAAGCAGCGCGAGAATAGCGATCGATACCAGCAGCAATGGACGTGCTCGTCCGCGGCGAAAAATCAGCTCAGCGCCGTTGGCCACGGCTTAGGCGCTCAACGAACTCCTGCAGATCAGCATCCTCGGGCCGCTCTCGCCCGGTCAGCCAATCCCACAACTGATCGTCTTCAAAGGCCAGCAAGCGCTCAAAACAGGCACGCTCCGAGACCGAAGCCTTTTGCCAGCGACGATCGAGCCAGCGCTCGAGCAGTACATCGAGTTCGCGCATTCCTCTGCGACAACGCCAACGCAACCTGGAAATTTCCGGTTGCGGTGAGATTGGATCATTCATTGCTGCGGCTGCTACAACGACTGCCGCGCCAGCATCATCTTTTTGATTTCGGCAATGGCCTTGGCCGGGTTAAGTCCTTTCGGGCAGGTCTTGGCGCAGTTCATGATGGTGTGGCAGCGATACAACTTGAAAGGATCCTCAAGCGCGTCCAGCCGTGCGCCGGTATCCTCGTCGCGTGAGTCAACCAGCCAGCGATGGGCCTGCAGCAAGACCGCCGGACCGAGATACCGATCGCCGTTCCACCAGTAACTGGGGCACGATGTGGTGCAACAGGCGCACAGAATGCATTCGTAAAGCCCGTCAAGCTTTTCGCGGTCTTCGTGCGATTGCAGTCGCTCCTTGTCAGGCGGCGGCGGGCTCTGGGTTCGAATCCAGGGCCGGATCGACGCGTACTGGGCATAAAAGTGGGTCAGATCCGGCACCAGATCCTTGATGACCGGCATGTGCGGCAGCGGGTAGATTTTGACATCGCCTTTTATTTCATCAATGCCCGTCGTGCATGCCAAGGTGTTGGTGCCATCAATGTTGAACGCGCACGAACCGCAGATGCCCTCCCGACACGAGCGCCGGAAGGTCAGGGTCGGGTCCACCTCGTTTTTGATCTTGATGATTGCGTCGAGCACCATCGGGCCGCAATCGTCCAGATCGATGTCAAAACTGTCCATGCGCGGATTCTCGCCACCGTCCGGATCCCATCGATAAATTCGAAAGTTTCTGACGTTGGAAGCGCCGTCGGGTGCCGGAAAATGTTTGCCTTTTCCGATCCGCGAGTTTTTTGGGAGTCTGAATTCAGCCATATCGCTACCGTAAATGCCTTGCTGCGTGTCGAGTATCTACTCTGATCATCGAGCCGGGCCCGATAAATGGGCTCCAGCCGACGCCGAATACCGCGTCTGAACGGGGCGGGTCATCAATCACCCCGTCAATAGGTTCTTTTCTTGGGCGGAACCACTTCCACCTCGTCACTCAGCGTCACCATGTGAACCGGACGTGAACCGATGCGCGTCTTGCCGTCCTTGTCCATCCAGATCAGCGAATGCTTCATCCAGTTTTTATCATCACGATCCGGGTGGTCCTCGTGGGCATGGGCGCCGCGGCTTTCCTTGCGGTTCTCGGCCGAAACCATAGTGGTCACGGCATTGCCGAGCAGGTTGCGCAATTCAAGCGTTTCGACCAGGTCGGAGTTCCAAATCATCGAATGATCCGAAACGCCGATATCGTCAAAAAGCTTGTTGACGTCGGTGATTTTCTGGACACCCTGTTTTAACGTCTCCTCTGTGCGGAAGACTGCGGCGTCGTCCTGCATGACGCGCTGCATCTTGTCCCGTATGCCGGCCGTGGCGTTTGAACCCTTGGCATGCCGGATTTGATCGAAATCGCCGACCAGGTCATCAACGATACTGTCCGGCAGGCTTGAATGCGACTGATTGGGCTTCAGCTTGGCCCCGCATCTGCGCGCGACCGCGCGGCCGAAGACGATCAGATCAAGCAGCGAGTTCGAGCCCAGTCGGTTGGCACCGTGAACTGAAACGCAGGCCGCCTCACCGATGGCATACAGACCGCCAACGATCGAATCGGGATCTCCATCGCGCGATGTCACGACTTCGCCGTGATAGTTGGTCGGAATACCGCCCATGTTGTAGTGGACCGTCGGCAGTACCGGGATCGGTTCCTTTGAGACATCGACACCGGCAAAGATGCGGGCTGTTTCGGCAATCCCCGGCAGACGCTCGTTAATCACTTCGGGCCCCAGGTGTTGCAGGTTGAGATAAATGTGATCCTTCTCGGGACCGACACCGCGACCTTCCCGGATTTCGACCGTCATCGAGCGTGAAACGACATCGCGCGAGGCCAGGTCCTTGGCATTTGGCGCGTAGCGCTCCATGAAGCGCTCACCATCGGAATTGGTCAAGTACCCGCCTTCGCCGCGCACACCCTCGGTAATCAGGCAGCCCGCACCAAACACGCCGGTTGGGTGAAACTGCACGAATTCCATATCCTGCAGCGCCAGACCCGCGCGCAGCACCATGCCGTTGCCGTCGCCAGTGCAGGTATGCGCCGAAGTTGCCGACAGGTAGGCTCGGCCGTAGCCGCCGGTGGCCAGAATGACGGCGTGGGCGCGGAAGAGATGCAGCTTGCCGGTCGCCAGGTCCCAGGTCAGCACGCCGCGACAAACGCCGTCGTCGTCCATGATCAGATCGAGCGCGAAGTACTCGATAAAGACAGCGCAGGTCCGCTGCGCGGTTCCTTCGCCATATCGGGTGGTCATGCCGCCGAACGGACGCTGGTAGATCTTGCCGTCTTCGGTGCGCGAAAACGGTACGCCGAAGTGCTCGAGTTCAATCACCGACGGGATCGCCTCGCGGCACATGTACTCGATCGCATCCTGGTCGCCCAGCCAGTCGGAGCCCTTGATGGTGTCGTACATGTGCCAGCGCCAATCGTCCTCGCCCATGTTTCCGAGCGCCGCGCTCATGCCGCCCTGGGCGGCCACGGTATGCGAACGGGTCGGAAAGACCTTGGTCACGCACGCCGTGTTGAGGCCGGTCGCTGCAAGGCCCATGGTGGCGCGCAGGCCAGCGCCTCCGGCTCCGACCACGACAACATCGTATTCATGTTTTTCGATTTGATAGCTCTGAGACATTCAAATTCCAGAAATTAAGCAATTAAAGCTGCCGCCGGCCGGCCGAAAGTCAGGTCGAAAACGCGACCTTCAGGATCGACAGCGTCGCGATCAGTGCGCCGACGATGGCTGCGATGGCAACAAGGACCTGCAAAGTGACTTCGATCAGCCGCTGGTCGACGTAATCCTCGATCACGACCTGCAACCCGAGTCGTGCGTGATAAAACGAGGTGACGATCAGTAAAATCGCCATCGTCGAGTTCCACGGTGCCGCGATCCATTCGCGGGCGGTCGCGTAGTCTGCTCCGGTTAGTACGGTCAGCCCCCAGACCAGCCACGCCACCAGCGGCACCAGCAAAATTGCGCTGAAGCGCTGGGCCCACCAATGATCGACCCCGGAGCCGGCCGACCCATGATTGTGTGCTGTTGCCAGCGGATTGCGAAAGCGCTTCACAACAAGCCTCCCCAGACCGCAGCCGTCAGCACGACCGAGAGCACCACGACCGCCCAACCGCTGGCTCGGGCCCACTTGAGTTCGAACATCACGCCGGCATCCCAAAGCAGATGCCGGATGCCGTTGAGCAGATGATAAAACAGCGCAAGTGTCCAGCCGATCAAGAACAGCGCGATCAACGGATTGCCAAGAACATTTTGCAGGGCAACGAAGGACTGCTCGCCGCGAGCCAGCGCCAGTGGCCATGCAACCAGCAGAATTGTTCCCGCGCTCAACAATACGCCGGTGATACGGTGGGCAATCGACAGGACCGAAGTCCATTCGGGGCGGTAAATTTGAAGGTGCGGTGATAAGGGTCTTGGGTCAGTATTCATTCCGGAAATCCAGCAGTATTTGTAAGTTTCAAGCGTGTTGCCCGGGCGGATTCAATTTTGTCTTCGATCGCCGATCATCGATCAGAAGTCGATGCAGCGACCATTTTTTTCCGCAGCCGGCTCGACTGGCGCGGAATTCGGATGACTTCCGGCACTGCTAACCGGCTCTCGATCCCTGTACGGGCCGGCCGAAGACGGTCGCTCGCAGGCGTTCCCGCACGACTCGGAAAAAACATCATTTGCTCTAGTCATGCCCTCATTTTAACGATATGGTGTGATTAAATGTCATTACTCGAACATATTTTCATCCATGCAACTTCGCTATAGCCTGATCACTGGACCCGATGCGCTCGCCTTTTTGCAATCTCAGCTGTGCGGCGATGTCGAAACCTTCGAGCAATCGACCTTTTATCCAACCGCCTGGTGCCAACCGAACGGTCGTGTTTTTTGCACATTGTTGATCGCCCGGCATGAAGGTGGGGCGATTATCGTCATGCCCGAATCGATGGCGGCAGACCTGGCCGCGCGGATCAACCTGTACCGCATCGGCCGAAAGCTTCAGGCCACCGAACCCGGACGAGTTGGCGAGCGCGGGCCAAGTGACGGCAATCTGCTGCCCGCGTTGACGCTTGCCTATGACCGCCGACGCGATCTGGCGGTCTCGGACGCGCGCTCAAGCATGAACGCGCAACCAATCGAACCCTGCTCGCGCGACTGGCTGATGGCCGACTTGGAGCGGCGCATGCCGTGGATTCTGCCCGAGACCCACGACCGCTTTCTGCCGCAGATGCTGGGGCTTGAGGAACTTGGCGGTCTCAGCTACGGCAAAGGTTGCTACCCCGGCCAGGAAGTGATCGCCCGGGTGCATTATCGCGGCCGGGTCACGCGCCGCATCCGGCCGTTTCGCCTGAATTCAAAGCGTCGGCCCGAGCCCGGCGCGGAGGTCAAGTTGGACGACCAGTCGGGCACGGTTTTGTATGGCCTGGAGGGCGAGACTCAGAACGCGACTTGCGGCCTGGCCGTGATGCCGGCCGACTGTATCGAAGGTGCACCGATTTGCGTCCATGGCGCGCCCGGGTTGATTCTCGGCCCTTCCGATCCGACCGCAACCCGCAGCAACGCCGCCGACGCTTCAATAAAGGAGACATAATCGCGATTTAAGGATCACTAAAAAGAATTTGTCGCTCGACCGCTAACTGATCGATCAGAATCAAGACGGCTACCGTCCGGTCATCGGCAAATCAAACCCATAATAATCGAGGGTAGACCTACGATGAATACGATGACCAGGAAGGTTTTGGTGGGCTTCGGGACTCTGCTTGGCCCGGCCCCAGCG
>JAIVHD010000310.1 GCA_020201235.1 Lysobacteraceae bacterium | reverse complement strand
GCCTTGTAGTTTTTCCCAGGCTTCGTACTTTGCCACCGCGACAAAATCGAAAAAACTCGGCCGTTCACCGCCGACATCACCTTCGGATCCCTGCTTGTACAGTGCATACAGCTTCAGTAAGGTGTCGTTGTCGGGTCGTTGGTCGAGTTGCTTGACTCGAACCGACGCCTGCTCGAATTCCTGTTCCAGATCACTCACGGGTCATTCCCCTCTGTTTAATTTGTATAAACACTTCATATCACGGCATTGCATCGCGGTCAACGGATTTTCCCGTGAGCAGGCCGAAGCGTGCTCGTGGCGGCCCCCGAAAAGTGCTGCAAGGTCGGGGAAAAGCCGGTGCAAACAGCACTTCGCATAGCCGCAAACGCGGCGTGCTGGTGCCGCAATCTTCCTTGGGTGGTGCGCGCTTGTCGTACGGCGTGCGGAAAAAATGCTGGCCGCGACGCGCCAATGCCGGTTATCTTAGGCGCATCGGAATTCATCATCAGGCTAAGAGGAGAACGTCTATGAGCTACTTTGTGACCGGGGGGACCGGCTTCATCGGCCGTAATCTGATCGATCAGCTGCTGAATCGGCGCGGTACGATTCACGTGCTGGTCCGAAAAGGGTCGAAAAAGAAATTCAACGCGCTGGTGGCCGAACGCTGGCCCGACCAGAGCAATCGAGTGGTTGCGGTTTCGGGCGACTTGACACGCTCTTCGCTGGGCGTTTCCAGTGCCCAAATGGAAGCGTTGACCGGCAAGATCAAGCACGTGTTTCATTTAGCGGCTGTCTACGATCTGGCGGCCAGCGCGGAGTCGCAGGAGCAGGTCAATATCGACGGGACGCAAAACGCCATGGATTTTGCCGCCGGGGTTGGCGCAAAGTGCTTTCACCATACCTCCTCGATCGCAGCGGCCGGCCTTTACGAGGGCACTTTTCGCGAGGACATGTTCGACGAGGCGGTCGGGCTGGAGCATCCGTATTTTCGGACCAAGCACGAATCCGAAGCGCTGGTGCGGCGCAGGTGCCCGATCGCCTGGCGCATTTACCGGCCGGGCATCGTAGTCGGGCATTCCAAAACCGGCGAAATCGATAAGATCGACGGGCCTTATTATTTTTTCAAGCTGATCCAGAGATTACGCCGGTCCTTGCCGCCGTGGGTGCCGACGCTGGGACTGGAGGGTGGCAGGATCAACCTGGTTCCGGTTGATTACGTGGTTCGGGCGATGGATCATATCGCGCATAAGCCCAAGCTCGACAATACCTGTTTTCATCTGACCGATCCCAATCCGAAGCGAATCGGCGAGGTCATGAATCTGTTTGCCGAGGCTGCTCATGCACCGTTGATGAGCATGCGCATCGATGCCCGGATTTTTAACTTTATCCCGCAGCCGATCAAGCACGGTATCGGCATGCTGCCGCCGGTCCGCCGGATTATCAGCCAGGTCCTGAGCGACCTCGGTATTCCCAGGGATATTCTGAGCTTTTTCAATTATCCGACCCGCTTTGATACGCGCGAAACCGATCGGGCCCTGAAGGGATCCGGTATTAATGTGCCGCCGTTGGAGGATTATGCCTGGGTGCTGTGGGATTACTGGGAGCGGCATCTCGATCCCGACCTGTTCATCGATCGCTCGCTCGGAGGTCAGGTCCGCGACAAGGTGGTGCTGGTGACCGGGGCATCATCGGGTATTGGTAAGGCTACGGCGCTGATGATGGCGCGCGCCGGTGCTCGTGTGCTGTTGGTCGCGCGCAAGGAAGATGAGTTGCAGCAGGCCCAAAGCGAGATCGAATCCGAAGGCGGGATTGCGTTTGCCTACAGCTGCGACCTGGCCGATCATGAGGCTGCCGAACAGCTCTGCAAACGCGTGCTCAAGGAGCACGGCGCGGTCGACGTGCTGGTCAACAATGCCGGTCGCTCGATTCGGCGTTCGATCGCGCTTTCTTATGATCGCTTTCATGACTATGAGCGTTGTATGCAGCTCAACTATTTTGGCGCACTCAAGATGATCATGGGGCTGTTGCCGACCATGGCCGAGCGCAAGAGTGGGCATATCATTAATATCTCCTCGATCGGCGTGCTGACCAATGCGCCGCGCTTTTCGGCCTATGTCGCCTCGAAAGCCGCGCTCGATGCCTTTGCACGCTGCGCCGCAGCTGAGTTCAACGATACCGGCGTGGCCTTTACCACCATCAACATGCCGCTGGTTCGAACGCCGATGATCGCGCCGACCAAAATTTATGAATCAGTGCCCACGATCACGACTGAGGATGCGGCTGATATGGTCAAGCAAGCGGTCATTTATCGCCCGCAGCGGATTGCAACCCGGCTGGGTATCTTCGCCTCGGTGCTGCATGCATTGACGCCGAAGATTTCGGAAATTGTCATGAATTCGGCGTTTCGGATGTTTCCGGATTCATCAGCGGCCAAGGGTGAGTCGCCGAGTCGCGCTGAGTCCAGGGCAACCCAGGAGCAGATGGCGTTTGCCAGTTTGATGCGGGGCATTCACTGGTAGCCCGCGCGAACTGGGGCGCGGCCCTCCGGTGGTCGCGCCCGGTTTACCCCCACGTTGCATCAATTTTCGGAGCTGGAAGTCTGGAGAGTCGTATTTCCGCGGGCTGCACGGAGTGTTGCCACCCGGAGCGTAGCTTCACTCTACGTGAGGGCTGGCAACGCGAGTACAGACTGCGAAAAGGCGGCTATACCGGGCAGCGTAGCGGTTCCGGCCCGAACATTGATGCAACGTTGGGGTTTTAGCTGAGGCCAATTGTGGGCCTATTGAACCAAAAACAGCGGAGAATCTGGCCCAATCCGGCTTTTTCGCAGTAGATCAGCGCTAAATCCGACAGGCTCCCAGGCTCACGGCTCATCGCTTCTGCGCGAGCCCAGTTGCCGGCCAGAAAGCGTCCAGGAGTCTTCGCTGACCGGCGCGCGCCTTGGCTTGCGCAGCGGTTCTTGGTCGCGCTTGCTACGGTCGCGAAAATTGAGCCTGGAACGCGGGTGCGTGGCACCAATGATTCCGAAACCCCGGTTCACGACCGGGTAGGTCACGGGGCCCCGGCATGCGATTCAGCCGCTGGTCGATAAACGCCCGATTGCGCGCGCTGATGGCTTCGAGATCCGACGTTACCGCGATGACGCTCAGGCGGCCTGCCGGCTGGTGGATCTCGACGTTTTCCGAGCAGGGCCGGTCGGAAAAAATGGTCGTCTCGCCTTCAACACAGCGATAAATCTGTGCCGGCACCGGCGATGCGGCTAAAACGGAAAACACAAGCAACAGTAAACCCGCCTTGTTCGCCGGCCTTGCGTTGCGACGGGTCGTCAGGCCTTTTGGCTGCGGTATTTCGCGACCGAGTGCCGCGCAGGCGTACTTGTTTGTACAGTCGTGAGGACGCGCGACCGAGCTCAATGCCGCAGACGCAGGCCTTAGGGCACCGCAGCAGGAAGAATGCTGAATCAGTCGAGGTAAACCGGGCGTATTCATCAGCCCTCCTGCTGCGACACTGTCGGGTCGCGTGTCCCGGCAGATTCACGATCCGGCCCATTTTTACCGCGGCCTTTGCAGGCGCGATTGGGTTCGAGGCGCAGCACAATGTCTTGTACAAGTTTGTCGAGTTCGGGCCGGTAACGCCCCGAAGGGACCGCGGCGTCGCCCATCCAGGCCGCCAGGCCGCGCTCGATCAGATCGTGTTGCAGCTCCGCCAGGCCGGTCGGCGGAACGATCCGGCCGCGCTCGATCAGTCGCGCGCTCAGGTAGGTCAGGCCCTGTTGCGGACGAATACTGCCGCGTTTGTTGAAACTTGGTCGAAACGCGCGCGCGGCGATGCGGGCTGCGATCGCCGACTTGATTCGAGCCCGCAGCGGGGCATTCGGTCTTCGGGGTTTCTGCTCGGGCATCAGAAAAACCGGCTTGCCGCTGGCCAGCGCGTCCCGCAACAGCGTGAAGCCGGCACCGGCAATCAACAACCCGCCAGCCTGCTCCAGCGCCAGGTGATAGGGGTTTTCAGAATCATGGTCTTGCCAGGCGTAGACCTCGGCCCGGTCGCCGACCCGCCTGTGCAACTGTTCGGCGGCCGTGGCGCTGGCGCTGGTGGTCACGATCAACAGCCTGGCCTTGCGCCGCGTCGACCAGTCCAGTGCGTCATCGGCCATGCGGTCGAGTTCGTGGCTGCTCCAGAGTCCATGCGGCGGACCGCCGACCAGCAAGGCCGATCGCTTCGACGGGCGCAACCACCGAATCCAGCGCTTGGGCTTGAGCGATGGCCGGGCCGACTCGTTTGCAGGCACGCCCAGCAGTGTCGTTAGGCGATTGGGGTGGGGTGGCAGATCGTGGTGCTGCATGCTGACGATGACCCCGGCGTGCTCGGGGACGCTGCCGGCGCGACGGCCAATCAGGACCAGCGCCGGAGGACGCGTGCTGCACTCGGCCAGGCGTCTGGCCGAACGCGTTGCATACCGGCCCCCTGCGACTACAATGGCCGCCTGGTCGGCCATTTTTTTGGTCGGGTCGCGGCCGAAAACGAGTTGGAAAAGTCGGCCCGGCCGGTTGTCCGGTAAGGCTATGCGAACGAGTTCGCGCCCGGTCCGACGCGCAAGCTCATGGCCAATGGTCTCGGCCTGGCTGTCTTGTCCCGACACGGACAGAATTGCGACCGGTCCATCCGGCAGCGGGCCGCCGATCAGAACTTGTCTGCGACTGCCGACACGACGCTCCAGCCGCCAGCGGGTTTGCGGGTTGAGCCTTCCGGCGAGCTCGAACTGTTCTGTCCAGAAATGCAGTGTGCGCCGCGGTCGGCCCCTGCGGATCAAAAGTGGCTCGCGCAGCCGGACCTGGAGTTGGTCGCAGCTTTCAAACAGACGGTTGAGCACCCAGGGCAGGTCGCCGTCGGGGACGGCCTCAAGCAGGCCGCTGATCTGCCGGGTCGGCTGGTGCGTGATGCGGTCGGGTCGCGGGCTTAAAAGCTGGACCAGTTCGGGGCCGTCGCGATGCGCCGATAGGGCCAGCGCGACGTCGGGCCAGCCCGACGATGGTCGAAGCGCCGAGACCGGCATAAAGCGGGCCTGGTCGGCACCGCGTTCCAGGTCGAACCACAGTTGTCCGGTCGGGTTGTTTTGGTAAACGAACCAGTCGGGAAACGGTCGCCACGGCTGGGTATGCAGCGTGGTGAAGTGCACGCAGGCCGAAACGCCGGGCTGGTACTCGGCATCCCGGGCGTTGTATCGGCCTTCCATGGGCCCCCAGAGCCCGGCCGCGCGAGCGCGCGCCTCGATCCGTTTTCGGGTGGTCTTGACCACGGCGGCGTGATTCCAGACGCCGGCCATGCGCTGACAGTCGATCAGCATCACCGAGGTGTCATGATCGTTGATCGAAACGAATCCGGCACCGGCCATGTCGCGGTCGAACAGCTCGGCCGGATCAGTCAGCCAGACCTGGTCGACGTCGTTGTAGATCGCGCGACCCTGGTAAGCGCAGAAATGCGGAATCGCGAATCGGTAGTTGGTGAAGCCGGTAATCCAGAACCCGCTGATGTAGCCCTTCAGGCCCTTGAGAAGATGAATCTCGTAAATGCGGCTTGGGTCGCGATGCTTTTCGATCGACCATAAAAAGACCCGCTCGGCGCGGAACTGGTTTCGTTCCGAGCCGAGAAAAATCCGGACCGGTGGCTTGTTCGCTGGACGCAGGCCGGGGCGCACGCCGAGAATGATTTTTTCCGGCCGTTGACGGTTGGCTGGCGTCATGTACGGGTCGATGAACGGTGTCAGCCCGCGCACGATTCGTTGCGTAATCAGCGGCATGGTATGTCAAGGCTCCGCGCTGGGTTCAGAATTGAAATGATAGCGCTTCCAGCGTCGATGGTGCCAGGCCCAGAGCTCCGGGTGATCGATGATCTGGCGTTGCATCGATTTGCTGATCCGGTCGAGCAGGCTCTCGGTGTCGTCGGCCGGTAGTGCCGGGTTAACCCGAAATCGCCAGTGCGGATCGGCTGATTCGGCATGCACGGGAATGACCGGGGAGCCGGTGCGTACGGCCAGGCTTGGAACGCCGCTCGGCAGGCGCAGGGTTTTGCCGAGAAAGTCGCGCTTTGCGCCTTCGCCCTTGTTGCCCTGGTCCATCAGAATGTAGATCATGCCGCCGCGCTTGAGGATGCCAAGCATCTGTCGAAAACTGCGAGTCGGGTTGCCGCGATCAAGCGCCACCGGTACACAGCCGGCACGTTCCAGAGCGCGCCCCAACAGGCCCTCGGGGAGTCGCCTGGGGTCGCGGAAAACGACATGAATCGGAAGGCCGGCGCGCGCCAGCCGGGCCGCCATCAAAATGCCGTTTCCCATGTGCATGCCGAGCAGGATTACGCCTTGCCGGCCGGCGTGCAGGCGCTCCAGTACCTCGCGGTTTTCGACCACGACCGGGTCGACCAGCTCGGCCGGCTTGCAATCGGCGTGCGCCAGGCAAAGAATTTCGAACACCGCGCGGTCGTTTTCGCGGTGGGCCTGGCGCAGAATGGCTGCGGCCTGGCCGAGCGAAACCCCAAGTGCGCGCGCCATGTCGTGGCGTAGCCGGATGTTGACCGGCCAGCTCAGCCAGTAGTGCAGCAGGCCGATCGCGCGGCCGATCGAGCGGATGCGGGCCGGCCCTGAGCGGCTGGCCCAGCCACTGAGACCGATGAAAAGCCAGCCGGCCAATGCGCGCCTGAATTTGCGCATCGTCCGGCCCTATCCGTCGACTGCGTCGGCAGGCTGCAGGTCAATGAAACTGCGGTCGATGCGGTAGACGCGATCGGCGATTTCCAGCAGCGGATGCTGATGGGTGACGGCCAGCATGGTCAGCTTGCCTTTCAGGTTTGCAATGGTTTCGAGCACAGCGCGCTCGGCCGCCTGATCGAGATTGCTGGTGGCCTCGTCGAGGATCAGCAGTGCGGGCTGGTGGACGAGCGCACGGGCGATCGCGAGACGCTGGCGCTGGCCGCCGGACAGGCGGCCGCCGCGCTCGCCGACCGAGGCATCGAGGCTGCCGTCCATCTGCATGACGAAATCAAGGGCGTCGGCCTGTATCAGTGCTTCACGCACGGCCTGCTCGCCCAGGTCGGGCGCGCCCAGCGTGATGTTGTTGCGAACCGAATCGTTGATCAGAAGCGCTTCTTGGGCGACGTAGCCGATCGATTTTCGCCAGCGCATATGATCGATTTTATTCAGATCGACGTCGTCGATGCGAACCGCGCCGCTGTCGGGTCGAAGCAGGCCGGCAATCAGGTCGATCATCGTGGTCTTACCC
>JAIVHD010000309.1 GCA_020201235.1 Lysobacteraceae bacterium | reverse complement strand
ACGTTACGGTGCCACCTGGCAAGCAATACAACGAAGTTGGGGCACCGCCGCAGGGCGATGCCATGAGCGCGCTGAAGAAATTCTCCGCGCAGATTCATGATCCGGACAGCACGCTCTACGAAAAGCAGCTCGCATTGCGCTTCGTCATCCACATCGTCGGTGACCTGCACCAGCCTTTGCATGTCGGCCACGGTGGCGATCGCGGTGGCAATGATTTCAAGATCACCTGGTTCGGCCAACCCTCAAATCTGCATCGCCTTTGGGATTCGCAGATGATTGACCACAAGCAGCTTTCGTACTCCGAAATGAAGCGCTGGTTGCAGACCGAAATCACGGCCGACCTTTATCGCGAGTGGGGCAACCCCGATCCGATGGTCTGGGTGGCTGAAAGTGCCGGCTTGCGCGACAGAATCTATCCCGAAACCCCGGAGCAGGTTCCGGGCGAAACCGAAGCGCCAATTCCGGCCCTGGGCTGGGACTATGTTTATCGATGGAATGATGATCTTGAGCGTCGCCTGAAGCAGGCTGGAGTTCGAACGGCCGTTTACCTGAATGCCTTGTTCGATATCTGAGTCGCGGCACGTTTGAGCTGCACGGCCGGCCCGCTCAGCGGTATGCCGCGGCCTGGAGTTCGAACAGCTTTGCGTACTGGCCCCCAAGCGCCATCAGTTGTTCGTGCGTGCCGATCTCGGTGATTTTTCCCTGATCCAGCACGGCGATCAGGTCGGCCTGGCGGACTGTTGAAAAGCGATGCGAGATCAGGATCAGAATCTGGCGGCTGGCCAAAGCCTGAAAGTGTTGAAAAACCTCGGCCTCGGCCTTGGCGTCCATTGCTGCCGTCGGTTCGTCGAGAATCAGGATATCGGCGCTTTCGCGCATGAAGGCCCGCGCCAGCGCAATCTTCTGCCATTGACCGCCCGATAGTTCGCGACCGTCCTTGAACCAGCGTCCGAGCTGGGTTTGATAGCCTCGTGGCAAATCCTCGACAAAGCGATCGGCCAGACCCTTGACCGCAGCTGCCCGCCACTTCGATTCGCGATCAAACTGCGTGATATCGCCGGCGCCGATATTGTGCCCGACCAGCCACTGGTAGCGGGCAAAGTCCTGAAAGATCACGCCGATGCGGTCCTGCAACGCGCGCGTGTCCCAGTCGAGCAGTGATGTTCCGTCGAGCCGAATGTCGCCGCGCTCGAGCCGGTACAGGCCGGCGATGAGCTTGGTCAGTGTGGTCTTGCCCGAGCCGTTTTCGCCGACCAGGGCCAGGCTGGTGCCAGGCTTTAGTCGCAGATTGACGCCCTCCAGAGCCAACGCCTCGCTGCCAGGGTAGCGAAACGACAGGTCGCTGATTTCGAGTCCGGTGCCGGGCTTTTCGCCCTTTTTGGCCTTGCCTGTACGCGCGCGCACGGGCTGTTCCAGAAACTCGTACAGGCTGGTCAGGTAGAGATGGTCCTCATACATGCCGTTGACGGCCGTCAGGCTGGCACTGACCGCAGATTGACCCTGCTTGAAGACCATCATGTACATCGTCATCTGGCCGAGGCTCAGGCCACCGGCGACGGTCGCCAACACGACCCAGGCGAACGCGCCGTACAGTGCCATGGTGCCGACCAGGCCAAGACCAAAGGCCCACCAGCCGCGCCGGATCGTCAGCTTGCGGTCTTCATGAAAAATCTTGCTGAAAATATCCCGGTAGCGCTGCAGCAGAGTCGGCGCGAGGTCGAACAGCTGGACCTCCTTGGTGTAATCCTCGCGCGCCAGCACCGATTCCAGATACATCATTTCGCGTGTTTCCGGCGAACGCCACTGAAATAGACGAAAGGCCTGGCCGGCAAATTTTGCCTCGGCCAGAAAGGCTGGCAGTCCGCCCAACACCAGCACCAGCACCGCCCACGGCGAGAATGCAAACAGCAAACCGCTGAAACTGATGATTGCAATGCCGTTTTGGATGACGCCAAAGGTTTTTTGGACCAATGACAACGGCCGGGTCGAGGCCTCGCGGCGTGCGCGGGTCAGGCGATCGTAGAACTCGGCGTCCTCGAGTTGCGCCAGCTCCAGCTGCTGGGTTTTTTCAAGGATCATGACGTTGACGCGGTGACCCAGACGTGCCCGCAGCAGGCTGTTGCAGATATTCAGTGCGGTTTGCGAGGCGGCCATCGCCGCGACCAGCAGCGCTTCGAGGCTCAACCAGAACCAGACCGCGTCGACCTGCGTGCCGTCCTGGGTGGCGGCAACGACGCTGTCGACCAGCCATTTGCCGACATAGGCAATCGAGGCCGGCAGCAGGCCGGCCAGCAGCGTCAGGGCAGCGAGTGCGACGGTCAGCCACGGGCTGGTTGCCCAGACCAGCGAAAGCGCTCGTCGCCCGTAGGTCGCAAGCGGGCGAATCTGGGTAAAAATACCCGGCGGCGGATCGGGTTGTCGGTCCATGGAACGCAATCGTGTCGAGATGGGATAAGGTTGCGAGTGTACGGGACCGGCGTGTCTCGCCGATAACGGAGACCGCATGACAGAACAGGCAAACCAAGACCGCGCGTTCGCGGCACCCTGCAATCGGCTTGCGCCCGGTGCCGCGTTCGGCTGGCTGGCCCGGGGCTGGCGCGACTACCGTGCCGGCCTGCGGGTTAGTCTGGTCTATGGGCTGGTGGTATTGGCGATCAGCCTTGGCGTTTCGCTGCTGGCCTGGAAGCTGGGCAGCTACGTTCTTGTGATATCGATGCTTTCGGGCTTTATCTTCCTCGCGCCGTTGCTGGCGACCGGTTTGTACTCGGTCAGTCGCCAGATCCGGCGAGGCCGGCCGGTATCGTTTGCACGTTCGATCAAGCGCATGCGCCTGGCGCTGCGTGACGCACTGGTGTTTGCGCTGGTGCTATTGGTCATCTTCCTGGTCTGGGTACGCGCTGGGGTCATGGTGCACGTCTTCTTCCCGGCCGGCGAAACCCATGAGTGGTTCGCACTGCTGCGTTTCCTGGGCATTGGCTCGGCGGTCGGGTCGATCTTCGCGTTGGTCACTTTCTCGGCTGCGGCCTTTTCGCTGCCGATGATCGTCGACCGCGACGTCGACATGATCACCGCCTGCGTTACCAGCGTCAATGCGGTGCTGCGCAACAAGCCCGCGATGGCGGTCTGGATTGCAATGATCGTGCTGCTGACAGGCCTTGGGTTCGCGACTGCGGGCTTCGGGCTGATCGTCGTGATTCCGTTGCTCGGTTACGCGACCTGGCATGGCTACGTCGAAACCATCGACGCTTCGGCCTGGCCCGACTCGGCGACCCCGGAATAAACAGCTTACCCGCGCTACAAGTTCTGCGTCTTTGAGCCCGCCTGATTCACCATCCGTGCTACTGCCGCGCCGTCAGGCCACTTCCCCGGCGGCCTGTCCAGAGGCCCAGGCCCACTGAAAGTTATGGCCGCCGAGGTGGCCGGTGACGTCGACCACTTCGCCGATAAAAAACAGCCCGGGAAATCCGCGGCATTCCATCGTTTTCGAAGACAGGCTATCGGTATCGACGCCGCCCAGCGTGACTTCGGCAGTGCGATAGCCTTCGGTGCCGTCGGGCCACACGGTCCAGGCCTTGCAGCGCAATTCGACGATCTCGATCTCGCGGTCGCCGAGCTCGGCCAACGGCTTGTCCGGCAGCCACAGCTCGGACCAGCGCTGGGCGATGCGGCGCGTCAGTGTTTCGGCCAACACGGTTTTGAGCGCCGTGCGCGGGTGGCTTTTGCGCTGGGCGCGAAGTTTTGCGCCCAGATCCAGGTCGGGAAACAGGTCGATGACCAGCGGTTCCCCGGGCTGCCAGTAGCTCGAGGCCTGCAGGATGGCCGGCCCGCTCAGTCCGCGATGGGTGAACAGGATGTTTTCGCGAAAAGTGCTCTGACCGGCCGTAGTGATGGTATCCAGCGAGGTGCCGGCCAGGTCGCTATGGGGTGGGCCCAGTTGTTCGATGGCCAGTGGGCAGTCGGCTCGGACCTCGACCCCGGCTGCCCGGCATTCGGCCAGCAGCAGCCCGACGATTTGCTTCGAGGAGTTCACACAGAAAAGCTGGCCGAGCGTTTTCTCGTAGTATTCGATGCCGTGTTTTTCGACCAGCGCGATGAAGTCCTGCGGCGTGTAGCGGCGAAGCGCAGACTTGGCAAAATGCGGGTTGGCCGACAGAAAATTGTGTGGGCCGCAATACAGGTTGGTGAAATTGCAGCGGCCGCCACCGGACATCAGGATTTTCTTGCCGACCTTGTTGGCGTGATCGGCGACCAGCACCCGCCGGCCGCGCTGACCGGCGGCAATCGCGCACATTAGCCCGGCTGCACCAGCGCCGATCACGACCACATCAAAAGTGCCGCTTATCGGCTCGGAATTCATCCCGGAAGTTTATCCCGGATGCCCCCCCGAACGACAGACACACGCGTTCGGCCGAGAAAGCGGGCAAAATAAGCATCGGAATTTTTCCTGATGGATTCAATCAATGATGAATATCCGTACTCTTGCACTGACCGCAGCGTTTGCTGCCCCCGGACTGGCTATGGCGCAGAACGACCCCTACTTATGGCTCGAAAACGTTGAGGGCCCGAATGCGCTGGCCTGGGCACGCGGGCAAAATGAAACCTCGCTTGCCGAGCTCGAAGCGCAGCCGGTGTTCGCGCCTATCCACGAGCGCGCGCTGCAAATTTTGACGTCCGACGAGCGTATTGCCTACCCGTCGCTAATGGGTGGTGAGGTTTATAATTTTTGGCGCGATGCCGAACACGTTCGGGGCATCTGGCGCAAGACCTCGCTGGATTCGTATCGCGACGATGAAACCGGCTGGGACGTGATCATCGACGTCGACCGGCTGGCGGAGTCGGAAGACGAAAACTGGGTCTGGGCCGGTTCAGACTGTCGCTATCCGGATTACGACCGCTGCCTGGTCGGGCTTTCGATCGGCGGTGCCGATGCGACCGTGCGGCGCGAGTTCGACCTGCAAAGCCGCAGCTTCGTCGAAGACGGTTTCGCTGTGCCCGAGTCCAAGAGCGGCATCAGCTGGCGCGATCGCGACAGTGTGTTCTACGGCCCCGCCTTCGAGCCCGAGGACATGACCGATTCGGGCTACCCGCGCACCGTGCGACTGTGGCGGCGAGGCCAGGCCCGTGCGGACTCCGAGTTGATCTTTGAAGGTGCAAAGACTGACGTCGCCTCCCAGGGCGTGCGCTTTTGGGACGGCGACGATTACTATGACCTGATCATCCGGGTGCCCGATTTCTTCTCGCGTCATTATTTTCGCTACATTGACGGTGAGGTCCGCCGGATTCCCATTCCCGAGGACGCCGAGCTGGCCGGCATGCTCGATGGGCAGTTGCTGGTCGAGCTGAAATCGGACTGGGACGTGGCCGGCAAAACCTGGAAGCAAGGCGCGCTGATCGCGGCTCCGATTGAGAGCTTCGAGGCCGGGGCACCGGAGCTGAGCGTGGTCTTTCAGCCTGACCCGCGAGCGTCGATTTCCGGCGTTACCACAACCGAATCGACCGTTATTGTCAACGTGCTCGACAACGTCGCTGGCCGCCTGCTGCGCTTCACGCACGGCGATGACGGCTGGCACGACGAGGCGCTGGACGTGCCGGAACTGGGCTCGATCAGTGTCGTGACCGCCGATGACAAGTCTGATCGCTTTTTCTACAATTACACCGGGTTCTTGACGCCGTCGACCCTGTTCGAAGCCGACGCCGTGGCCAATACGCATACCCAAGTGCGCTCTGAACCGGCCTGGTTCGAAGGCGAGGGCATGGATGTGACCCAACACGAGGCGGTTTCGGCCGACGGTGAGCGCATCCCCTACTTTGTGGTCAAGCCCCGGGGTTTCGAGGCCAACGGCCAGAACCCGACCCTGCTCGGCGCTTACGGCGGGTTCGAGGTTTCGCGCACGCCGTTCTATTCCGGCGTGACCGGCTCGGCCTGGCTGGAACGCGGCGGCGTCTACGTACTGGCCAACATCCGCGGCGGCGGCGAGTTTGGTCCGAAATGGCACCAGGCGGCGCTCAAGGAAAAGCGCCAGCGTGCTTTTGACGACCTGATCGCCGTGTCCGAAGACCTGATCGAGCGCGGCATCACCTCGCCCGAACACCTCGGTATTCAGGGCGGCAGCAACGGCGGCCTGCTGGTCGGCGCGGTTATGGTGCAGCGTCCGGAACTGTTCAACGCGGTCGTCTGCCAGGTGCCGCTGCTGGATATGAAGCGGTATCACAAGCTGCTGGCCGGTGCGAGCTGGATGGCTGAATACGGCGACCCCGACGACCCGGACCAGTGGCAATACATCCGCGAGTATTCGCCGTACCAGAACGTTTCGGAAGGCAGCCAATACCCGCGCGCATTCTTCACCACATCGACCCGCGATGACCGCGTGCATCCGGGCCATGCGCGCAAGATGGTCGCGAAAATGCTCGATCAGGGTCACGACGTACTGTATTACGAAAACATTGAAGGCGGCCACGGCGGTGCGGCCAACCTCAAGCAACGGGCCTACCTGAGTGCGCTGATCTTCGCCTACCTGCATCAACAACTGTTCGGCAGCGTTGACGGGGCGGCCGAGCGGTCCTGATCGCTTCGCGCGATAGGCTGCCGGCTGAAGCTGCGCGCGACCGGGCGCGCACAGGGCTGGTGGCCGTCACCCTGTTACTGGCGGCCTGCGTGTTGCCGGTCGCGGCCGAACTTACGCAAGCGGGCCGAGTCGACCCGGGCCTGCAAACCTCCGCTGCCGGTCAGCCGCAGGCATTGCGCCAGCGGCTGCTGGATGCGGCAGGTCTTGAGCGGCTGGCCGGGATCGAGCCCGGTGCGTCGCAGCGCGAGACGCGCATCTGGCAATTGAAGCGCAGCGACGGCGTCAATGCATTGCTGCGACTGATGCATTCCGAACACGGTGCAGACGGTGAGTGGCTGTTTTTCTGGCCCATCCGGTCGCTCGACCTGGTGCTGTTCGCCGCACCCGACAAGACCACGCACGATGTTGCGCGATTCTGGCTGGCCGGACGCTGTGATCGATTCGTGCGCGCCGACGCCATCGGATACTGCCGCGCAAGATTTCATTCTCCGCCGGACTGGGCCCTGCTGTCGCAGCGGCTTCCGGATTTCGGCTCTTGGCTGCAAGCGCCGCCCGGGCACAGCGAGTTGGCCGGCCCGGCAATCGATTTGCCGGCCGAGCAAATCGGCTGGACGCGCATGGTCGAGACTGGTTTCGGACCGAGCCACCGGGTGGTAACCAATGAAGCGACCGCCGAGTCCGGGCCCCGTGCCGATTGCCCGAAAAACGGCCTGCAATGCCCTCACCTGAGCGAGGCACCCTTTAAAACTCTTGACGCGCTGGTTTATTCGATGCTCGAGCGCCGGCTGCAGCCGGTCGAGCCCGGTCCGCTTTACAGCGGCCGGATCGCGGCGGCCGAGAGCCGCACCTTTGAGGCCTGCGGCACCCATGCCGTGCGGGTTCTGCCGCAACGGCTGGCCGACTTAACCGCGCAAGCCGGGCTCGAGTTGCCCCGGCCGGGTGCGTTGGGCTACCGGGTTACATTGCGCGGCCGGGTTGTGCCGGAGTGGATGCGGGTCAGGGTTCGCGGTAAGGCAGTCGCGCCACCCCAGCTTGTCCTTGGCTCGCTGATCACGGTCGATCCGGCCGCAGAGCTCGATTGCACGACCGGCTCGAACTGACCGGGCCCGCCGCCGGACTGACCCGGAGCCTCGACGGACAGCTTGCGAATAATCCGGGTAAAATAATGCCAAACTCTCAGGCAGCCAGACATCGTGAACACTTCAACTGATCCGTCCAGGGGCAAGCAGCCGGCCAATGCGCAGAGTCATTACAGCGTTCGCCGGAAGGACTTACCCTTGAGCTGCCCGACGCCCGACATGGCCTTGTGGAATTCCCATCCCCGAGTCTATCTTCCGATTCAAAAAACTGGTCAGGCCAAATGCCCGTACTGCGGTTCTGAATTTCGGCTCGAAGACTGACCCGCATGTCGCTGTCTCGTGCCGACCCGGCACCCGTGCCGCGCGGCCGAGCACCGGTTGATCGATCAAGCTGGCTTGCGCGCTGGTCGGCGCTCATCTTGTTTAGTGCGCTTGCCCTGGGTCTGGTCGTGCCCAAAATTGCCGGCGCGGGGTTTCTGC
>JAIVHD010000308.1 GCA_020201235.1 Lysobacteraceae bacterium | reverse complement strand
TCCGGCTCCGGCTCCGGCTCCGGCTCCGGCTCCGGCTCCGGCTCCGGCTCCGGCTTGGGTGGTGGCTCCACAAGCTCGCGGTATTCACCTTCGGTCAGGCTGAAAGCGGTCTGCATGAAGGCCACCACCTGCCAGACTTCATCGTCGCTCATGCGGTCTTCGCTACGCGCCGGCATGGCCGACATCTTGATGCCGTTGCGGATCACCCAGAAGGTTGCGGCCGGGTCGTACTGATGGCGGGTCAGCGCCGGTGGGGTTGGGTCAAAACTGTCGCTGGGCGGGCGTCCGGGGCGCCCGTGGCAACCGGCGCAGGCCTGATTGTAGCTGATCGCGCCACTTCGGATCATTTGCTCATCGGCCAGCGGCGGCACTTCGAGTTGCGCGGCCCGGCACTCAATGGAATGATGCCTCAGAGTCTCGAGATACCAATGGGTTATCGCGTTGTGGCCGGTGCCGACCGCGATGTCGTAATAGCCGCTGAAGGCGTAGGCGATCGCACCGCCGATGGCGATGACGACAAGCAACAGCATGGTTTTGAAGAAACGTGCAATGGATTTCATGGTTTTCCCCTCGCTTTGCCGATATGTTAGCGCGGTTTCGGGTCGTCAAGCATCATGAACCCGGGATAAGGGGTGATAAACCGACAGGCTGGTGCCGTTCGCAATAGCGCTGCAAAGTGCTGGATCCGCTCGAGCGGACAGCTCCTGGGCATTGCGCTATGCTTGGGCACCGCAGGCTTTGGAGAGATTTTCATGAGCTACTGGACGGGCGCATTGATTGCGCTTGCTTTTCTGTCCTATGCACTGCTCAGCCGCAAGCTGGCGAGCTCGATTTTGACCGGTCCGATGCTCTTTGCGGCCTTCGGTTTGATGATCGGGCCTCAGGCGCTGGGCTGGGTCGATCTCGGCATCAGCAATCACTTCATCCAGATGCTGGCCGAAATCACCCTGGTGGTGGTGCTGTTTACCGATGCGGCCAGCGCCGATCTGAAGGCGCTTCGCCACTCACGCAATCTGCCGCTGCGTATGCTGTTGATCGGCCTGCCGCTGGCGATCGCACTGGGTGCGCTGGCCGCGCTCGGGCTATTTCCGGCCTGGACTCTTTGGGAGGCGGCGCTTTTGGCCGCCATCCTGGCGCCGACTGATGCCGCGCTGGGACAGTCGGTGACCGAAAATGAGAGCGTGCCGGCCCGTATCCGCGGCGCGATCAGTACCGAAAGTGGGCTCAATGACGGCCTGGCTTTGCCGCTGGTGCTGTTGTTTGCGGCCCTGGCGTCCAGTGAGTCGGGCAGCGGCCCGATCTATTGGAGCGGATTTATCGGCCAGCAGATCGTCCTTGGCCCCGTGGCCGGACTTGCCGTCGGCTACGCTGGTGGGCGGCTGATGGCACTGGCCGATGAGCGCGGCTGGATGAGTGAATGGGCCGAGGGCATCGCGGCGTTGGCCATCGCGCTGGGTGCCTTTGCGCTGGCCGAAGCGGTTCACGGCAACGGCTTTCTGGCCGCTTTTGCCGGCGGGCTGGCGTTTGGCAAGGGCCTGGGCCGTAAGTGCCGATTTCTGTTCGACTTTCAGCAAACCGAGGCACACATGCTGGTGCTGATCACCTTTACCGTCGTTGGTGCGATGCTGGTGCCAGCCGCGATGCAGCATTTTACCGTCAATTGCTTTATTTTCTCGATTTTTGCGCTGACCTTGATGCGCATGCTGCCGATCGCATTGAGCCTGACCGGCTTGAAACTCGGCGCGCACACCATCGGTTTTCTCGGATGGTTTGGGCCGCGCGGCCTGGCCTCTGTGTTGTTTGTTCTGATCATCATGCAAGGTGTTGAACTCGAGCGCGAAGGCGAGCTGCTGGCTGCGGTGATTCTAACCGTGGTTCTGAGCATCATTGCCCATGGCGTCAGCGCCGGCCCGTGGGCGCAATACTACGGACGCCACCACGCCGAACAACCGGACGAACAGCGCGCAGATTGTGAATAAGGCGGACATTACGAATGCCCTACCGCCGATTGTATTGGTAGCGGTAAAGTTCGCAGTGTTGTGCATGGATTGTGATGCGTTGTGGAATGTCGTGCTCTGTGCGTCTCTTTGATCGTAAACGCACTGCATTTATCTTGTATCCTCGCCAGTTGGACGCGACCGCATGTCCTGTCTGGGAGACTTGAATGATCGACGAATTTTCGCGCCGGGTGCGCTTCCGGCAATGGCTTGAAAATACTTCGAGCAGTGGGGTTTCGAGCTATCCGCGCGCTGAAGATCTGGCCTTGGACGCTAAGACTTTCCTTGACGCGACCGATTTGCTCAATCGAAAGAAACGCGAGACCGAAGCCGCGCTTTCATCACTTCGAAGCGAGCTGATGAAGCGGCTTGAGGGTCTGGATGCCGACAGTGACGATGAGGCGATCCTGCGCGCGCTCGATCGAGAGTTTAAGCGGCGTGGATCGGCGGGCGTGCGCGCCGACAGCGAGCAACGTAAACAATTGACTGCCGCGCGCGAGCAAGTGGCGCGCCTCGAAGCTGAATTGAAGCAGGAGAAAAGAAAGCTTGAGCACGTGTTGCCCTATACGTACAAACTACGTGTGCTGCACCAGCGAATTATCAAGGACGGCCAATTGACCGACGCCCGCAAGAAGCAGGTGCGCGAATTGCTGCGCGCGGGCGGCGTAGACGTCGATACATGATCCTGTCCCGCGGGGAATACGCATCGAACGATGTACTGAGCCTTGGTTAACCTGAGCCATGGTGAACCGAAACGAAGGATGCGGTCTGCAACTCGTTCATGCCGTGGTCGTGGCGCGCTCTACTCCGACGATTTTTTCAACCCGTGCCAGCACGTCGCTCACTTCGCTAGCCACGTCCGGATAAACCTCGATAATGCGCCGGATCAGTGCGATGGCCTGTTCGCGGTCTTTTTTGCTTGGCAATAGCTGCGGCAGCGCCTCAAGCGCCTGCTGCTCGTCGAAGGCGACCATCAGTGCGGCTTCCTTGGCTTGGGTGATGAAGGTATCGCGGTCGAGCTCATGAAAGCGCGGGTGCTTCATCCAGATTTCGCGGGCTGCGGTAAACGCGCTTGCATCGACACTGCCACTGGCCTTGATGGCGGCATAGACAACCCGCAGGATTGCGTCTGTGAATGTGCCCTGGTGTTCGCGCGCGGCAATGGTGCGCAGTTTCAGGTCACGAATCTGTTCAAGGGCACGCCTTCGGCTGGTAGCGGGCTTGCGGGAGTCGGCATGCGTTGCAGCTTCACCGGCCAGCGCCTGGATCAGCGGATTGGTCCAAATCGCCTTGAACAGTTGCTCGATCGTCAGGTCGCGATATTGAGTGGAATGTTCGATCATGCGTTCGGCCGACTCGATCGCAAAGCGCTCGGCCTCGCGCCACTGGTTATCGGCTGGCGCTTCGACGCGGTTTTCGCGCACCAGGTTGGCGGTTGCCTTGAGCCCGGCCATGCACGGGTTGGCATCGGAAAGCATTGTGTAGCGAAGCCGCTGTGGGTTCATAACGCGGGTTAGTCCAGCGACTCCGGTGTTGGCAAACGCCTTGACCCAGGGCGCGAGGAAGGTTGAATAAAGGCCCTCGTTGATCTCGGAAAAGCGGGCTACGGTCTGGAACGGCTTTTCATCCTCGCGGCCGTCGTCATAGGCGCGAATGGCGTCGAGCGTGCGCTCTTCGAAATGCATGCGATAGGTCTCGCAGCGCAAGCCATCGCGCGACTCGGTCACGACCTCGTCGATCACCATTTCGAACAGACCGGGCGGCAGCGTGTCGATCAGGTCGAGGGAGTTGACCAGGCTGTCGTGTTCCTTGGCCGCGACCCGTCCGGAAACGAAAATGCCCAGATGGCCGACATCCGGATGCACGGTATAAACGATGGTCTGCTCGTTGGCGCGGATTTCCTCGATATCCTGATAGAGGTCGAGGATCCAGTTCAGGGCTTGTGGCGGTGGTGTGATGTTGTCGCCTTCGCTGGCGATAACTACGATCGGCGCGCGAATCGCGCGCAGGTCGATCGGGCGGGGTTGAGGTTTTCAAAGTTGGCGACCAGGTTTGCGCCGTCAAACTCACCCGCGCCGAGATCTGCGGTCATGGCCGAAATCCAGTTGCCGCCGGTCAAGCCGCCCAGATAACGCATCGGGTTGCGGCCTTCAAGGCCGGCCCAATACGACAGCGGAGCGCCCGCGATCCCAACCATGGAGGTCAACTCCGGTGCGTGGGCAGACAACATCATGATGGCCCAGCCGGCCTGGCAGTTGCCGACGGTGGCCGGTTTGGGCGCGTCTGGATGGAGACTCGCGACGCGCTGCAGAAACCTCATCTCGGCGCGAGCGACATCGCGCAGTGTCTGTCCTGGGACCGGCTCGGGCTTGAACGAGACAAAATACACCGGATGCCCGGCGCGTAGCGCAACGCCCACCTGGCTCGATTCTTTAGAGCCGCTGATACCGGGGCCGTGGCCGGCGCGCGGGTCGAACAACACGAAAGGCCGCTTTTCAGGATTGGTCGGCGCGTCGACCGGTGGCATGATCCGCAGCAGCACGTAGTTGCATGGACGTTCAAAGTCGGCACCGTCCATCACTGTTTCGTAATCAAACACCAAAACCGGAGGTTTGCCGGCGTTGTAATGCTCCAGCGACTGGTTGCCGCGCTGCCGCAATGTGTCCAAAAACAGAACCGAGCGTTGTGCAGCATCGACGAAATACTGAGTGGCCTCAAGCGGGTTGAACATGGGCAGATTCCTGGAGTGGCGGGCGCATCATCGGCGCGCCGATGGATCAAAGTCGGCGTAGCATGACCATTGAGCATACATGCTTTTTGTGCAGCGCACAACCGCAAGTCTGCTCAGCGATTCGATTTATTGTAGCGCTTGCTACGAAATGTTCCAAGCTACTGTTGATTTGAGCCGACCGCGTCGCCCCGTCTGCGGTGTTTTATTCTAACCGTCGGAATCTACCCATCCCTTGTGCTGCGGCGCTTTCAGGCCCTGCATCCAGAGCATTTCGCGGCCAGGCGCATTCTTAAGCCTGCCGTTATCCAATACGCTGCGTGAATCTGCGGTCCCATCGGTTGTGCGCCCTCGGGGTTTGCGCCCTCGGTTTAGCTAAGCCATAGATAAAATCAGGAAAGGGCTAAAAAAACCGCCGACGACGGGCGGGGGCTGGCAGTCGCCCGCCGTCGACGAATGTCCACCGCTCTCGCGGCCGACCCCGCGTGCGCCTGGTGTGCCGCTGATTCTGCCGCGGCCAGGACAGGGCGCTTTATTAACCAGGCCCACGGTTCGTCTCAAAAGCTCGATCAATCGGGCTCCAACCGGATTGCCCCTCGCTGCACCCGGTTAAATCCGACCGGCTAAAAGGGTCTGAGAGGTTCGGGCTGAAGCGGACGGGTTCGAGTCAAGAATCGCTCTCGCTTAGCAATGGTGGTATTCTCCTAAGGTTGTTGATTCACTAAAAAATACCGGTTGGACACTGGCCAGGACCCGCGTTTGAGACGGTTTGTACGGCCCGGGTTGTTGTCGTGCGATCGAGCTATTGCCGACGGTTTTTTCGATTTCCGTCTTGGCCAGGCACTGCCGAAGCGCACTTGGTCGCAGCGGAGTTCGACAAGCCGAACCGACTCATAGACGATAACGAACCAGGTTCAAGCGTTTTCCCTACTCATGCAAACACACTTTAAACCCATTAAAAACGATTGTCAACTGTTTTTGAACGTTATGTCCCGAACCCGAGGCCATGATCTGTGCAGGACATCGAGATTTTCATCTAAGTACATGAATCACAATGTCTAAAGAGGTAAAAAGTCCGGGATCCTCGGAGACCGCGTCAGCGGAAATCTCTCGCAAGGTATCGGATAGCCCGTCTAAAGACAGTCAAAAAGATCGTTTAAAGACAGTCCGTCTTCAGCTCAACAAAACCCAGCGCGAGATGAGCAGTCTGCTTGGCATTGGCAAGAACTCATGGCAGAACTACGAAAGTGGCCGTCAGCAGCCGGGAAGTGCCGTTGTTCGCGCGTTAGCGCAACTGGGTTTTGACGCCAACTGGATTTTGACCGGACGGACTTTATCGGCCGGTCAGCTTGTGCGAGAGCGAACAGCGCAGTATCAGGACAGCGGCCGCGAGGCCAGCATTGCACCGGGTTTTGTTTTCGCTGGTCGGGTTTTCAAGGCCCTCGATTTCGTTGAGGTAATGATGATCGAGACGCTCGAACAACGGCTGAAAGGCGCGCTTGATGTCGGCAAAGTCCATCACCCAGCCGGTTTCCGCGCCCGGCTCGCCGCGCACGTGCACGGCGATGCGAAACGAATGCCCGTGCAGCCGAAAGCATTTGTGGTGCTCGGGCAGATTGGGCAAGCGGTGGGCCGCCTCGATCTGGAATTCCTTGAAGATCTCCATGCGACTCTATTATCCCGGATTATTCCTGATCCATGAGTGAAGCGCTCTGCTGCCGGAATCCAGGTCCATCCTTTTCCAGAGGAAATAGACCACCGGGATGACCAGCAGTGAGAGCATGGTAACGCTGATCATGCCGCCAGTCCCGATAGGCGGGGTTGTGAATCATGACTGCGGGGCACCGCTTGGTGGCCTGAAGGTTGGTGTGCGGGAAACTCGTCAGCACTGCATCGCCGAGGCTATAGCGAATCGAATACGGCGTCTTCGTCGTTGTCCCGGAGCTTGGCGAGCGCCGGCTCCGGGGCGTGTGTTGATAGAAGCCGCGATCGGCTCTCGTTGACTGTCGGGGCGGCTGACAGCGCTTCTCGATACTTTTGTAACGATCTGAAAGTAATATAGTTTTAGAAGGCCCCGAGCGACTGAATATTTCTCTTGACAACGCTAGAAAACGGCGCATAATTGCGCCGTTTTTTGGTGTTTTTGGTGTCGGGCGGACAACGCCGTATCAAGTGGGTTTGACAAGCTCTCGGAAGTTTCGGGGGCCGGACAGAAGGCGAGCGGACTGAAATCCGGCGTGCCCGTTCATCCCAACACATCACCAGCCAAAGCGTAACCAGCGGCGCAATGCCGTCTCGGCCCAGCAGAGGATACGGCTTTCAAGGTCACCCGGCGGTCTGAGACTGCCGCGCCGTGTCACGGGTGCGGTCGCTTTGGTGCGGGGTATTGGTGGTGATTTTTTCTTCTCGTGTGCGCCTGTCGGCAATCGTCGCGGGCTTGTTTCTGGTGTCCGAAGTTTTCGCGCAGAGCGCCAGCCCGGAGACGCCGCCGGCGCCGCTGGCCAACCCGAACCTGGCCGCCGATGCCGCCAGCGCGGCGGTCGGTGCGATACGCGGTGATTTCCGGGTCGGCGAGTCCGGTGCGGCGAGCTATGCGATTGCCGTCATGCCGGCTCCTTCAGGCGGCGGCATGGCGCCGGAGATTGGGCTGAGCTATAACAGTCAGTCAGGCAACGGGGCGGCCGGGCTGGGCTGGAATATCTCGGGTCTGAGTTCGATTACGCGCTGTGCACAGACCCTGGAGGCGGGCGATCCGCGCCCGGTTGGGGTGAGCTTGGGCGCGACCGACCGCTTCTGCCTCGACGGTCAGCGCCTGATCATCTCAAGTACCCACAGCTACGGTGCCGACGGTGCTGAATACCGCCTGGCGGTCGACCAGATCGTGCGGGTTCATTCGTTCGGCGCGATCGCCGGCGGCCCGGCCTGGTTCAAGGTCTGGCGCAAGGATGGCTCGATCAGTTGGTACGGTGCGGCAGACGACGGCGGTGCCGCGCATACCTCACGTGTAATGAGCAAGACCACTGCCAATCCGGTTTTTGCCTGGAACCTGGCGCGCGTGCAGGACAGCGCCGGCAATTACATGCTGATCGACTGGCAGGACCGCCACAGTGCCGGCACCCGCGTCGAGACGGTTCCGACGGCGGTTCGATACGGTGGCAACGGCGCACTTGCACCCAACAACGAGATCTGGTTCGACTGGGCGCTGCGCCCGGCGGTCGACCAGTCGTTCGGATTTGCCGCTGGAATGGAGTTGGCCTCGACCGCGCGGCTGACGGCCATACGCAGTCTGGCCGCCGGCGCTGAAATCCGGCGCTACGCGCTCGCCTATCGCGCCGGCACGACCGATACGGCCGGCAAAAGCGCGCTGGCCTCCATCACCGAGTGCCGGGGCACGACCTGTTACCCGGCCACAACGCTGACCTGGAATGTGGGCCAGTTGGCGCTGGGCGCGTTGTCGGGCACCACAGCGGTGAGTTTTTCGCTGGATGCAGGCAAGACCGTCACCTATCAGTCGCCGGACCTCAACGGTGACGGGATGGCCGATTTCATTTCGCTGGAAAAGCAAAGCGGCTCGGCCGCGCCGCGCTTTCGCTGGGCAATGAGTCAGCGGGCGACAAATGGCACGCTTACGTTTACCGCCCCAAGCGACTGCGCCACCGCGGCCAATTGCCCGCTGATGGGCGGCGGGGTGCGCTCGGATCTGAACGCATCGAGCTTTCCGAAATGGGTATTGATGGATGTCAACGGCAACGGCTACAACGATATCGTCTATGCCTATTCGACGCCGGGCACCACGACGCGCCGGTTCTACGCCCACTTGTGGGACGGCGTTCGCTTCGGTTCGGCAATTCATGTAGGTAACTTTGCTTCCGGTGCAGCGCAGCTACAGGCGCTGGACTGGGATGGCGACGGGCGGGTCGACCTGATGTACGACGCCGGCCAGGGCAATATCCGGGTCGCACGCAACATGGGCTACAGTGCGGCCAACCCGGGGGCAACATTTGCCGAACAGCCATCATTTGCGCTGTTGCTTCAGCCGGCTCACTTTTCTTTGCCTGGCCCTTCGATGCTTGGCTATCCTTTCTTTCAGTTTACTGCCGAGCGCGTGCTTGATTCCAACGGCGATGGTCTTGCCGATGTCATTCTGGAGGTCCGGGAACAGTATTGCCCACCCGGTTGCGGGGTTCAAATCTACAGTGTTCCACTGGATCCGGACGCTTCCGGAGAAGGTGGTGCCGGGGAAGAAGGTGCCGGAGAGGAAGGTGCTGGAGAAGGAGGGGAAGCAGAAGCGCCCGATGATCCGATCGAGTCCACCGGCACGGCCACCCAGGGTCGTTATATTCTGTTCGAGATGCGCTGGAACCAGACCGCCCAGCGCCACGAACTGGTCAGTCGTGCGGTGCTGGCCGCAACCGCGAATGATCAGGCCGGAGGGTTTGCCAAAGCATCGGAAATGCGTATTGCCGATCTCAACGGTGACGGCCTGGCCGATATTGTTTACTTCAATCTCAGTGCCAGCCGCTGGGAATACCGGATCAACACTGGCGTGGGCAACTTCAAGGCCGCGCGCCCGATCACCAACTGGCCCACCGACAGCAACCTGCGCAAATACGTGCAGCTTGTAGATGTCAATGGTGACGGCCACCCCGACGGCCTGATCCCGTCGGTGCACAAC
>JAIVHD010000307.1 GCA_020201235.1 Lysobacteraceae bacterium | reverse complement strand
GGCTTTTCCGCAGTAGATCAGCGTTAAGTCCGACAGGCTGCTAGGGATCGCGGCGATGCCGTTCACCGGTCCAGCCGCCGCGGCCCAAAACGCGTTCGCCCAGCGCGCGCGGCGAGTCCTCGAGCTCGGTTGCCAGCGAATCATTCCAGCGGTTCAAAAAGCCGTACAGACAGACCGCGCCGAGCATCTCGACCACCTGGTCTTCATCCCAGTGCTGGCGCAAGCGCGCGATGACGTCGTGGTCGACGCCGTTGGGCACGCTGCCTGCGGCCAGCGCAAAATCCAGCGCCGCGCGCTCGGCCTCGCTGTACAGCGGGCTGGACTGGTAATCCCAGATTGCGTCGAGCTTTTCCTGCGACACGCCGCTGATGCCGGCCGCGATCAGCGAATGCGCCTGGCAGTACTGGCAGCCGGAGGCGCGGCTGGCAAAGTGTGCCAGCAGCCGTTTCAAGCCGGGATCGATGCTGCCGCCGGGGTCCATGATGGCCGAAGTCAATTGACCAAAGGCGCGCACGATTTCGGGCTTGCGCTGCATGGTGAGCAGGCTGTTGGGCACAAATCCCAGAATCTCGCGGAAATGATCAAATGTTTCGGCCAGTTCAGGTGTGGCATCGGCGGGCAGCGGTTCAAGAAAAGCCATAGGGTCTCCAACTCGTTTGTTCAAAACGCGATAGTGAGACAATAGCGACGAATTTGCAATGGAGCGGAAGTTTTGGAAGGCTATCTGATCGACGCGCTGCTGGTCGCAGGCTGGCTTGTGGCGATTGCACTGGTCATCATCGGACTGGCCGGCTCGGTGTTGCCGGCGCTGCCCGGCACGCCCATTATTCTTGCAGGCTTGGTGCTGATCGCCTGGATGAACGGTTTCGAAGCGGTCGGCATCCAGACGCTGGTCTGGCTGAGCGCGTTGACCATTCTGTCGATTTTGCTCGATTTCATCGCAACGGCCGAAGGCGCGCGCCGATTCGGGGCCGGTCGGGCCGCGATCCTGGGCGCGACAGTCGGGCTGCTGGTCGGAATGTTCTTCGGACTGCCGGGAATGCTGCTGGGGCCGTTCGCCGGCGCGATGCTGGGTCACTGGCTGGGCGAGGCCAGCATCAACGCCTCGTTCCGGGCCGGAGTCGGCGCCAGCATCGGTGTGCTGGTGGGCACCTTCGTCAAGCTGCTGATCAGTGTCATCATGATCGTCTGGTTCGTGGTCGCCTGGTTGACCTCTTAGTCCGGCTTATTCATCGCGCCCCACCGTCGCGAGGCGCCGACAGGTCTTGTGGCAGGGGCGTTTCGCGTCGATACGCACCGGAAGCGTACTCGCCTGTACGGTGAGGATGCGTGACCGAGCGAAATGCCGTGAACACGGGGCATGCAGGTGCCACAGTCGTTGGGGTGGTGCGTAAAGCCGGCTTAAACGATCGGCTGTCAGAATCGCGCGTTGCGCAGGAACCGGTCGGTCGCCTCGGCAACTTGTCGCGACAACACCAGGCCGGTGTGCGAAACCGGCAGTTGAAGATGACCGGCAAGCCCGGCTGCACGGGTTTCGGCGACGCTGACCGTGCCGTCATGGGGCTTTTCAAGGTGTGCGATCAACTGGCCGGCTCCCAGTGAGGAGGTCCCGGCGATGGCACCGACCGGGTGCTCCGGCGGCAATCGTTCAAGGCCGGGTTCCAGCAGTTCGATCGCTTTGCCGATCCACGGTTTCAAGACACGGTACCCCGCCATGCGACGCGCCACGCTGGAGCCGCGCAGCGGGCTGCCGAGCAGCACGGCACGACCCGGTGGCAGCAATGCATGAGATTCAACAAGCAGCTTTGCGATCATCAGCCCGCCCAGACTGTGGCCGACCAGATGCAGCGGCCCACGATCGAGTTCGACCAGCCAGTCGCGCAGCCGAACGATGTTTTCGGCCGGACCACGACGGACGCTTGAATAGCCAAACAGCCGGCACTCCCAGCCGCGCTGTTTAAGGCGACGGGCCAGCGGCAGCATGCTCGGCCGTCCGTACCACAGGCCATGCACCAACACAACGCATGCTCGTGCGCTCACCGCATCATCTCGCCAAGGCTCAGGACGACGACCGCTCGTCCTTGCTGGTGACGCGCACGTGCAACTCCGCTAACTGGGCCGGGTCGACGGTCGACGGCGCTCCGGTCAGCGGACAGCCTGCGGTCGTGGTCTTGGGAAACGCGATGACTTCCCGAATCGAATCCTCGCCGGCCATCAGGGCGGCAACCCGATCGATGCCGAAGGCGATGCCGCCGTGCGGCGGGCAGCCGTATTTCAGCGCTTCGAGCAGAAAGCCAAAGCGGCGGCCGGCTTCTTCGCAGTCGATGCCCAGCACGTCGAATGCGGCCTGCTGCACGGCCGGGTCGTGAATACGAATCGACCCGCCGCCGATTTCGGCACCATTGAGCACCAGGTCGTAGGCGCGCGACAGCGTATTGGCCGGTTCGCTCACCAGGGCCGCGGCCGTGCCTCCGGCCGGTGCGGTAAACGGATGATGCAAAGCGTAGTAGCGCTGATCGTCCTGGTTGTATTCGAACATCGGAAAATCGACCACCCACAGCGGCCTCCAGCCCGGCTCGACCAGCCCGCGATCGTGACCGACCTTCAAGCGCAGCGCACCCATGAAAGCGGCCACCACCGAAACCGGCCCGGCACCGAACAACAACAGGTCGCCGGCGGCGGCCCCGGTGCGCTGAATCAACGAGGACACGATCGACCCGTCCAGAAACTTCGCGAACGGCGATTGCACGCCATGCAGGCCGGCCGAGGTATCGTTGATCTTCATCCAGGCCAGGCCTTTTGCACCATAGCGGCTGGCATGGGCGGCATAGTCGTCGATCTGCTTGCGCGACATTCCAGCGCCGCCCGGAACCTTCAGAGCCGCAACGCGACTGGCCGGGTCGCTGGCCGGGCCGGAGAACACTTTGAACGCGAGGTCCGCGACCAGATCGTCGATGTCGACCAGTTCCAGCGCGATGCGCAGATCGGGCTTGTCGGATCCGTAGCGACGCATCGCGTCGGCCCAACTGATGCGTGGAAACGGGTCTTCCAGATCAACATCGAGCACATCGGCAAACACCTGGCGAATCAGGCCCTCGGCCAGCTGCTGCACACCGACCTCGTCGATAAAGGCCATCTCGATATCGAGCTGGGTGAATTCCGGCTGTCGGTCGGCGCGCAGATCCTCGTCGCGAAAACAACGCGCAATCTGGTAGTAGCGATCCATACCGCTCATGATCAGCAGTTGCTTGAAAATCTGCGGCGATTGCGGCAACGCGTAAAAACGCCCGGCGTTGACCCGGCTGGGCACCAGGTAATCGCGCGCGCCCTCGGGCGTCGCGCGGGTCAGAATCGGGGTTTCCAGGTCGATGAATTCACGCTCTTCGAGATATCGGCGGATGGCCGAAGTCAGGCGCGAGCGCAAGCGCAGATTGCGCTGCATGCGCTCACGGCGCAGGTCGAGGTAGCGGTATTTCAGCCGCACTTCCTCGCCGTCATCCTCATTCATCAACAGCGGCAACGGCGCGGCCGCGTTGAGGATCTCGATCGTTTCGGCCAACAGTTCGACCCGGCCGGTCTGCATGTCTTCATTCCATTGACTTTGCGGGCGCATGCGCACCGTGCCGGCGACCCGTATGCAAAATTCGTTGCGCAGCGACTCGGCTGTGGCAAAAGCCTCGGTGTTTTCAGGCTCGACAACCACCTGGACAATGCCGGTGTAATCACGCAGGCCGACGAACACCAGCCCGCCCAGGTCGCGGCTTCGACTCACCCAACCGCAAAGCGTTACGTGCTGGTTGTCCAGCGTATCGTCGATACGCCCGCAAAAATGGCTACGCATGAAAATTCTCCGGTAAAACGACGCTCCGGCGGCACAGGCCGCCGGCACGAGTTGATGCAGCATTCAAAGTCAATCGCTTCAGGCAGCGCTGGACGCGGCACCGGTTGACGGCTTGCCCGCCGGCTTGCTGTCGGACTTGCTCGAATCAGACTTGTTTGAATCGGACTTGCTCGAATCGGACTTGTTTGTGCCGGACGTCGAGCCGCTGTCGGCCCCGGTCTTGCCGCTGTCCGTGCTTTTCGCACCATCACTGGCCGAGTCGCCGGCGAGGTTGCGCTTGCCGTCTTTCTTGAAATCAGTCTCGTACCAGCCGCCACCCTTGAGGCGGAAGCCGGCGGCGGAAACCAGCTTGGTCAGCTCTTCGCGCCCACACTC
>JAIVHD010000085.1 GCA_020201235.1 Lysobacteraceae bacterium | reverse complement strand
CTCGAGCAGATCAGCGCCTCGAACCGCAACGCGCTGGTGCTCCTTTGGGGCCGGCAGATCGACGGCGAGATTCTATCCGAGCTTGATGAATCAATCCGCGAACCGCTGATCGAGGCGCTGCCGGCCGAGATTCTCGGTGAGGTCGTACGCGATCTGGATTCCGATGACGTCGTCGACTTGGTCGAAGACCTCGATGAGGCCCAGCAGGTTCGAATCCTCGGCGTGCTCAAGGCCGTCGACCGGCTCGGAATCGAGAGTTCGCTGGCGTATCCCGAGTTTTCAGCCGGTCGCCTGATGCAGCGCGAGCTGGTCGCGCTGCCCGAGGACTGGAACGTCGGCCAGGCGATCGATTTCTTGCGCGCGGACCGCGAGTTACCCGACCAGTTCTACCACATCATCCTGGTCGATCCGGCCATGCGGCCGGTCGGTTATATCGCTCTGGGGCGGCTACTGGCGACACGCCGCGAGCGCCGCCTGGGCGACATCCTTGAGCCAAGCTTCCGCACCATTGCGGTCACCGACGAAGAATCAGAAGTCGCCTATTTGTTCAACCATTACCACCTGATCTCAGCACCGGTGGTCGATCACGACGGGCGGCTGGTCGGCGTCATCACGATCGACGACGCGATGGCCGTGCTCGATGACGAGCACGAAGAAGATCTGCTGCGCCTGGCTGGCGTCGACGAGGACAGCAGCTTGTCCGATTCGGTCTTTCAGACCGCCCGCGGGCGTGCGGTTTGGCTGCTGGTCAACCTGGTCACGGCCATTTTTGCCTCGCTGGTGATCGATCTGTACGCCGAAACCATCAACCAGATGGTCGCGCTGGCGGTCCTCATGCCGATCGTCGCCTCGATGGGCGGCAATGCCGGCACGCAAACCATGACCGTGGCGGTGCGCTCGATTGCCACCCGCGACCTGACCACCCGTAATGCGCTGCGAGTCAGCTGGCGCGAAATCACCGTAGGCGCGATCAACGGCCTGGCCTTTGGCTTGCTGATGGCCGTCGTCGCCGGGTTCTGGTTTGGCGTGCCGATGCTGGCCGCCGTGATTGCAATGGCCATGTTTTTGACATTGATCGCTGCGGCCCTCGGTGGCATCCTGATCCCGATCACGCTCGATCGTTTCGGCATCGATCCAGCCCTGGCATCCGGGCCGTTCGTAACGACCGTGACCGACGTCATCGGGTTTTTCACGTTTTTAAGCCTGGCCGCATCGATCTTGCTGTAAGCCCGTCGTTTACCTCTCGCACAGCCGGCTGATTTACCAGCCCTGCGTTGCGGGACGCGGTGATGAATAAGGCGGGTTTACAACGAGATGCTGCAATCAGATGTTAAATACGACGGGTTGAAGGCGGTGGTTTCCGGGCATCCGGGATGGGCCGGTCTTACGATCGATTGAGTCGCCAGCCTCGGGTTTGGTCCTGTACGCTTTGCAGCATGCGGTTCATGGTCGTGCGCGAGGCACCGGCGCGAGCCGAAATATTAAAGCCCAGAACCAGGCACATCAGCAACTCGGTGCGACTGTCGATGTCGCAGGCGAACGTCTCGCCAGCGCGTGCGGCACGCTCCAACGCATCCCTGAGCGCAGTCCGGATGCGATTTCGGTAACGCTGCGCGTGGCGCGCAATCATCGGGTCGAGACCACCATCCTCGGCCATCAGGTTGATCAGCAGACAACCGTTCTGGCCATGCTGCGTGGCCCAACGATAGTGGTCTGCGAAGAACCGGTTGATGCCATCCAGGCCACAATCGGCGCGGTTCAACGGGTCGATCACCTGCTGTTCGACCCGCACGGCATACACCCCGAGAACGCGATCGAGCAAATCGCTCTTCGAACCAAAGGCGTTGTAAATGCTCGATTGGCTGACACCGACCGCCTGCTCCAATTGGCGGGTGGTGGTGCGGATGCCGTTGTGCCAAAAATACTGCAAGGCCGCTTCCAGCACCGCGTCGGCGTCGAATTGGCGCGGCCGGCCCTGCGGCCGATCCGACGCCGTCGGCACTGAGCATTCCGATTCTGATTGCGATTGCGAAGCCGGTTGATCCTGCTTCCGACCGCGATTGCCGACATCGGCAAAAATCTGGCTGAACTCATAGAAGCTGAACGGCTTGGCGGTCGGACTCTCAAGTTTCATCGGATTGGTCCTTCTCGTAAACAACGCCACGGCCCCACTAGCCGTAGTCTGAATTGAATTATGCAACGCTTGTGCCAAGGCCGGTCAACCCGGCTTATTCACCACGCCGCCTGCTGCGCCAGCGCCAGCCCCCGCATCTGAGGCGTTTGGCCCGGTCGTGCATGCTGGCCGCACAAGCGCATACGCCTTTGGTGCGCTCGGTCGCAAATGATCCCAGCGACAGCGCTTGACAACGTCCCGCAACAGCAGGGATGTTGAATCAGCGCGCCGCACAGGCACGCGGTCGGGTCGTTGAACGCTGCATGGCTTGCCTTAGAGACGCTTAAAAAAATCGACCGGGCGGTGATTGACGCCGTCGAGTCTGCCGCGATGGCAGAGTCATTACGGTGCGGTGCACCACACAGGAACACAAAAAAGCGGCCGTGCACCAAAAAGAACCTGAACTCCGGCGGGTGCCCCCTGCTGTTGCGATTCGGAAATTGATGCAGATGGGTCATCTGGCGGCGCTCAATCGATCGGGCGTAGAGCCGCCTGAAACGAAGCATCGCTGGTCAACTCAAGCCCCGACTGCTCAAACGGCGCACCTTGAAGGACATGCCTGCCAGGCCGCAGCCGGCCGTCGCTGGTGCGCGGCGGTTCGGACAGCAAAAGCGCGACCTCAAGCCATTTCGAATCTCCCTCTTCGACCTTGCGGAACAACACCGGATGGCCACTTACGTGCAGCTTAAAGCGCTGCGAAACGACCCGAAACTCGCGCACATCGGCCAACAGGGTCCAATCGTCGGCCAGCGAATCAAATCCTCCGGTTACCGAAAAGGTGACCGCCAGCGGGTCGTTTTCGGGCTCACGAACGGCCATCACAAGTTGCCAGCGATAGTCGCCCGTCTCGAGCACCGGCCGGGTGGCGGCGATGGCGTCACGGGCCTGCGCAAGGGCGCGCTTAAAGACACGCCCGCGGACCTGTTTTTCAGCTCGCCGTTCAAGCTCGTCCGGCCCGGCATCAAGCGCCGTGGCCAGCAGTTGCACCAGAGTCGGCGCGCCATCTGCAATGCGCTTCTTCCAGTCCGGCTCCGGCGACCACCGCTTTAGCATCTCGATCAGCGTCGAGCCGGAGGCATAGGCACGAATTCGCATCAAGGCTTGCGGGCTTCGAGCCTGCTCGCTGCCTCGAAAATTGGCCGCGATGGCGTCAATTCGAGCGCGCCGGGTCTGGCCGAGAGCCGCGCTGGCTTGCTGATCGATCCACGAAGCCGAACCTTCGATTCGCTCCAGCCAGCGCTCGGCGCGGGTAAATTCCGGACCCTGGAGCGTCTCGCGCGCCTGGCGCAGAGCCAAGTAATCGAGCAACGTTTTGCGCTGGCGCTGATCGCGTTGGCGCCAGGCTTTTTCCAGTAATGCGTTTTCCAGTTTCAAATACGCCAGGATCTCGGCCGATTCGATTGTCGCGAGCGCGCGGTCGGGTGTGAAATCCTTGGGCTTGGGGCCCCATGCCTGGCGTTGAAAGCCGTGGAAGTCCTCGTGAATCAGCGTCGCCAGGGTCGAACCGGCGCGCACGGCGGTTACGACAACGTCGTCTAGCTCAAGATTGACGACAAACGGGCCGGCCATGCCCGGCGGCGGCTGATTGCTGTACACATACCGCGCGCCGTGGCGCGGGTCGGCAAGCGTCAAAAATCCGTCTGGCGGCGGGTCGGAGACCCGCAGCAGCGCGTCGCGCTGCTCACGATAAACCCCGTAGTTTCGAAGGCTTGGCCGATAGCCGGGCCACAGCTCATCCAGTTGTGCCCCGATTCGGTCCAGGTCAAACAGCAATTCGACCATCCGGGCGCTGGGCTCGGCCTGGACAGGCAACGACCCGGCAAGCACCAGCACGCAGGCCCACAACGCCGCGTTTAGGTGCCGCTTCAAGCTCGCGAAACCAACATGTTCCAATGCCATGGTGCTCATTATGCCGGCTTTTCCGCAGCAGTAGATCAACAATCAATCAGCGTTAAAGCCGACCGGCACCCAGGCCGAGCGCGTACCATTCTGTTTTGCCCCGACTGCCTGAAAATGCATCGCGACCTTCATCGACCCGGCCCGG
>JAIVHD010000084.1 GCA_020201235.1 Lysobacteraceae bacterium | reverse complement strand
GCTGAAGCTAATGCTGCGCTACGAAGTCTGCAAAAGCTTCCGAACATCGTGGCAAGCTTCTTTCGTACCCCAACTTGTGCCTATGCCGCTGTATGAGGCTTTATTTATGAAGGTTTTAGTAAGAGGTCATGGGAGGAATTTGAGCACTTCGGGGAATCCAAGGCTGCTTGGGCCACCGAGCGCTTCTTCAAACACTGGACAAAAAGCCCCTTGCTCAGCCGCCTCGAGCCCATGCGAAAGTTCGTCCACGTCTTGCGCAGACATCAACAGGCTGTCGTGGCTCTCATCGATACCCGAGGCATCAACCGCGTCGTAAGAATGGTCAACAATCGCGCTAGCGACTACCGCAATCTCGATGCCTTCTCCGACATGATTTACCTGGCCGCTGGTGACCTTGATTTGCCTGAGCAGATTCCAGAGCGGTTCCGTACATTATGAATACATCTACGAGGCCGGTCCGATCAAGCAACGCAGAGCATCAACGCTTTGCGAAATCCGGATATCGCCTTATTTTCCGCCCACCTTAATGAATAAGGCGGGCTAAGAAGATTACATTAGAGGGCGATTTATCGCCGCAAGAGGCCCGCTTTTATCTGTCTCCAGTGGCCTGCGGACAGGCGGGCGATTCGGCTAATTCGTAAGGGAGCTGATGACACATTAGAAACGTCGCAATAAGCTAGGGTAAACGCCCTTGACGTTGGCAACGGTCCAGAACTATACTACTGCTATCGCGGCGTAAGTGAGATCAGAGGGCGTGTTGGCGCAATCCCGAACCCCAAAGAATACCCCGGCATCAGCTTGACCTCCGCTTCATTCTGGCGGCCAAACCATTGCTATAACCGGGTTTACTTAGGTCGGGCCCGCGTTTAATCGAAACTTGGCAGTTTTCGACCTGGGGCTGATGGCTAGCCTGAGCGCAATGGAGTGGTTTCGTTTAAAGCGGCTGCGTTTCGGCGTCGAAGCGCGTGCATCGTTCTTCGGTTTTGGCATTTTCGCTTTGAATTCTACTGATCTACTCTGGAGGATCATTCCATGCCAGGCCATTCGAGCAGCACAGTTGCAATGATCCGTAATCGGGATTTGCTCAACGGCGAATCCAAAGCCTTGCGCTCGTTCCAGCAATATCACAGCCTGGCGAGCGAGGGTTATTTGAGCCTGTTAGGACGTGTTTTTCATAGCTGCCCGTCGCGCGAGACGCGCGCGAGCTACGGTATGGGACAATACGCTACGGCAGATGCTGACCGATATTCCCGTCAGGTTCTGAATTTTGGCTCGTATAATTATTCCGGCCTCAATGGACACCCGAGAATTGTCGCTGCAGCCGAAGCGGCACTTCGCAAGTATGGGACTACAACCAGCGGCGTGCGTCTGTTCAACGGCACTAGCGAGCTGCACCTAGAGTTGGAGGAGCGGCTTGCCGGATTTCTCGGATTCGAGGCGTGCATTACCTTTAGCAGCGGATACACCGCCAACCTGTCCACACTATCGCTGCTATGTGGCCCGACTGATGCGGTGCTGTCCGATGGACCCGACCGCCGCAAATTTATCGTCACCGATGGCGTGTTTAGTATGGATGGTGACATCGCAGATGTGCCAGGGTTAGTCAGCCTAGCCGAACGCTATAATGCTTTTCTGATTCTCGATGATGCACACGCTACCGGCGCCATCGGTCCTAACGGCCGCGGTACAGCGGCTCACTTCGGTGTTCAGAGTGGAGTCGATCTGGTAACGGGCAGCTTGAGCAAAGGCTTACCCGGGGTTGGCGGCTTCGCAGCGGGAAGTCGCCGCACGATCGAGGCAATGCGTCTGGGTGCGCATTCGTACGTGTTCTCCGCTTCCATTCCACCGGCAGTCGTAGCAGGCCTTTGCGAAGCGATCAGAATTTTGGAGGAAGACCAGCAAATCCAGGAACGGTTGCGCACCAATGAGAGCACGTTGCGCGACGGAATTGTCGCACTGGGTCTGGACTGCATGTCAAGCGAAACCCCGATCATCCCAGTCGCAATGCCCAGTCTCAATGCCACGTTGCGTATGACCAAAGAAATGTTTGAACAGGGAATCTATATCAACCCCGTGGGCTATCCGGCCGTAACTCAGACCCGAAATCGACTTCGGTTGAATGCCAGTGCGGAGTTTCGCAATGAAGATATCCAACGCTGCCTGGAAGCGCTCAGCGTCGCAAAGGGCCGTGTCCTGGATACGCGGGATTCGAACAACCCACGCAAGCCGGTCGAAGACGTTCGCTCGGCCGTTATTGAAGGCCTGTAGACTGCCCGATGGACGGAAAGTTTTTTGTGCTGTACCTGTTGCCGATTTTTGCACTGCCTATGCTGGTCGATTTCGGCATACATTTCTGGCGGAAGGACAACCCGAACTATCGAGTCAACGACTTGCTGGTAAATTTTTCGCTCAGCGTTCTCAGCATCGTCGCGAGTCTGGCATTTGCCGGGGTTTCCCATCTACATTATGCTATACAGCGAATTCGCTCCGCTACAGCTCGATTTAGCTGCGCCTGGTACCTGGCTGCTGGCATTTCTGGCTTACGATTTCCTTTACTACTGGTTACATCGCGCCCACCATCGCATCGGCGTTCTGTGGGCCGTGCATGAGGTTCACCACTCCGGCGAAGACATGAACTTCGGGCTCGCGATTCGCCAGCCAATACTCGGCGAATTGACATCATGGCCATTTTTTACTCCACTGGCGCTACTGGGCATACCGCCCGAGATTTTCCTCGCGGTCTCCGGCGTTCAGGTTCTCTATCAATACTCTTTGCATAACAGCTATGTCCCTCGCCTCGGCATGCTCGAGAAATGGCTCCAGACGCCGGCACTACATCGGGTACACCATGCCAGCAACGCCAAATATATCGATAGGAACTATGGCAATATCCTTGCGATTTGGGATCGTATCTTCGGTACATATCAGGCCGAAGATCCGGACTGCCCACCCCGGTACGGGCTGACAAACGCGATAAATTCCTGGAATCCCTGGGTCTTCAACATCCATTTCTTTCAACAGTTGTTGGTAAAGAGCCGATATTGTGAAACCTCGGCAGAGCGATTCCTATGCTGGTTCGCGCCTCCCGGATGGGAACCCCATTCCAGACCGGTATCGAAGACGCCGGATCCTGTCACCCGTCCGAAATTCGACGTCAGACTGACGACTTCGGCACTGGTCTATTGCGTATTGCAATTCGCCGGAATTCTTGCAGTATTCGTGCTGCTGTTATGGAACTTGCAGCAGGCTTCCGTCATGCTGAGCACAACTGCGGTATTGGTATTGTTATTGGGCACGTACGAACTTGGAAAGCTGCTCGAAGGGAATACGAGAGCATGGTCTTTACAATTGATGCGATTGATTTCGCTGCTAATAGCCTCGACCTTGGTTGGCCTTTCCCAGGGTTGGATGATCGGGCTGATGATTCTTGCCGGGTTTGTATTCCTCAGCGCCGGCATCCTCATCAAGGTTTTCGAACAGGGCGTGCAGCCACCCGTGGAACACGGCACCTCCTTCAGTGGCGTATAAAATATTGAACAGCAATGACGATAGATGCCTGAAGCAGCCAACGCCCCCGCATGAAGTGGAATGGTCGTGGCTGAACAGCATCGATCAGATACCGAAAACTGATTGGGACCGCTGTTTTTCAGGCGGCGGTGTTCTGCAATCCTACGCCCTGCAGAAGGCTACCGAAAGGTCGGGTATTCCGAGTGCATGCTATCACTATTTGACAGGTCGGGTGAATGGCCGGATTGAGGCAATCATGCCTTGTTTCGAGTTTCGTATTTCGCTTGTTTTGGTCGCGCCTGCTTTTGTTCAAAAGATCGTTTGCATGATTCGCAGGATTTTCAGGGATTTCCTGTTTATTCGAGCGTTCATTGCCGGCACACCAGTAGCAATATGCAAAGACTTGTTTGGCTTGAGGGGCGACGCTCGCCAGCTACTCGGTCAAGCGGCGATGGAAATCGCAGATCGTGCCAGCCACTGCGGTTCAGGACTAATCATACTCAAGGAAATCACCGCACCTGAAGTCGAAGAAGTGTCCCGGCAATTGGGTGAACGGTTCATAATCGCGGAAAGTCCGGCAACCACCTTTCTCAGTCTAGGCACCGATGAGCACTCGACGTACAGGGCTTCGCTGCGAAAGAAGTATCGTTCCGTAATGACCGGTCGATTGCGCAAATTCGAACAGTCCGGAATGTATTGGAAAAAGGTCGGGAACCTCAAGCCTTACTCGCAACAACTGACCGCATTATATATGCAGGTTCTGGAAAGATCAAAGATTCGATTCGAATTGCTCACCGTTAATTTCTTCGAGGAAATCAGCCAGCAGATGCCGGAATCTATGTTCGCTATGCTGTGCTTTAAGGGAAAGGAGTTGGTGGCCTTCGAGATGTTTTTGCACGACGAAAACGCACTTCACCCTCTTTATCTTGGTCTTGATTATCGCCATCGGGACCAAGGCGCCTTGTACTTTAACTGCATTTATAAAATCATAGAACTCGCCGAAGAACGCGATTTTGAATACGTTGAACTGGGCCAAACCAGCTACGCAACCAAGGCAGGTTTGGGCGCTGTAATTTCTCCGCTCTATCTCGCTGTGTGCCACAGCAATCCTGTGATGCGCTGGGCCCTGCGCAAACTCAAACCGGTTCTTTTTCCGGGAACGCCGACGCCACGCTGCCAGAGAACGTTCAAGGATATCGACGCCTTGTCCAGCCGGTTATCCGAACTCGGTGTGCCGTTCATTCTTGGAGAGCGTCACGATGATTGAAGAGTTTCGATGCGGCGGCTATACCGTACGCTGCTATGGATCGATTCGCCAGTTGCCCGCGCCTCTCTGGGACACGAAGATCGCTCAAAACCACCCATACAAGACGGCGGCTTTCATGCGGAAGCTGGAAATATGTTTCCCCGATCGCGATGTTGTCTACCTTGCCGTATACGAAAACGACGACATGGTCGGGCTAACTCTCGCGACGTTCGAGTATTTCGACCCGACGCTTGGCTTTCGCCCATGGGCGCTGAAACTGGTAACCGCAATGCGCCGGATCTGGAATCGGCTACTGGCAGTCCCAATGGCCATGGTCGGTACGTATGAGACGGCCCAAGAGCACTGGTGGTTCGACGCCGGGCGGATCAACGCCAATCAGTTTGCCAAAATTTTATTGGAAGCGATTGGGCGGCATCTTCCAAAACCGACGATAACGATCGTCCGCGACTTTGTCGATAGCAAAGATCAATGTTTTCGCGACGCCCTGGTCACGCGGCGCTTCAGGGCTGTCGACAACCATCCGATGGCAGCGATCCATCTGAATGGACTGACCTCTAAAGCACACTATGCACGTCTTCGGGCAAGGGCACGTCACACGCTGCGGAAACTTGACGCAACGCCGGCCAATAAAGTCGAGATTACCAATCACGACTGTTTTGAAGGCATTCTCGACGAATGTTACCAACTCTATTTGAATGTTCATAACAAAGCGGAAGACTTTCAACGGCCAGCGTTGCCAAAGGTGTTTCTGGAAATGATCGGCGAGCTACCGGAGACACGGATTTCGGTATTGAGGATGCCCACTGGAGAGATCGGCGCGTTTCTCATGACAGGTTTTTCAGAAACCATAAGCGCTCCGTCCATAATCGGCATGGATTATCAGCAATCTCGGGAATTCATGCTTTATCATCACGGCCTTTGGCAGTCGGTGGAGGAGGCGGCGAAACACGGCTGCCGGGAAATCGATCTCGGGCTTACCGGATATTTTGTCAAGCAGAGCTTGGGCGCGGAGCTACACACATTGACAATATGCCTGCGGTTGGAAAATTCCTGGCTTGATCGCTTGCTCGGTGCGCGTCTGGCAAGAGCACTGAGCGCACCGCCCCCCGAGAAGCGACGGCTATTCAGGGAGAGCCAATAAATGAGAATTATCCGACCGTGTCGCGATCACCTTTCGGACGCCAGTCAGGCGGTAGAACGGACGTACGAACGGCGCTATCAAGAGTTTTTCAGGTCGCATCAGGGCTGTGTTCGTCGGGAAAGAATTTGGTCGGGGGCACGGTTGGCGATATCCATGGTGGCAGCAATTTCTCTGGTTTCGGCGCTTGAGGACACCAGCCTGGCGCCCTGGGGATATATTTGCGTCATTTCGGTAGTCGGCTTTGTAGTCGCGGTCTTTCAGCATTTGCGCGCTCGATCGGACGCGTCACATCAGCTTGCGCTCGCGACAGTCAATGCTGAAGCGCGCCACAAGCTTTACCGCCGCTGGGACAGGATACGGCCAATGGAAAAGACGGCAGCGCGAACGGACGCCGCCGAGCTGACCGACCTGCATATCGTTGGCGAAGGCTCACTTGCACACTTGCTTAATACCGTCTCGACTCCGGGAGGCAAAACGCAATGCCGCCCTATTTTCTAGTTTTATCTTTGTCGGCCGGCACTGTGATCGCCGGGATCGCCGATCTCATGGGTTTGACATCCATACACTGGTGGATGCCTTTGGTGGTTATCAACATTGCGCTAAGTGTTCGCTACAGTCGCTCGATTAAAAACGAGCTAGCTCTTGTAGACCGGGCAAACACGCACCTTGTCTGCTACTCCGACCTGATCAAACAGGTCGTCGGCAAAAAGCACAGGTCCTCTTTGCTCGCTGAAATTCAGCGCCGATTGGAACTGGTCGGCGATGCCCTGAATTCATCAGAGAGCGTTAACAAGCTGATCGGCCAATTGCAGCGCCGGGTATCCTGGGCTGAACTCCGACATTTCGGAATATACTATATTTTCGCCCAATCGCTGCTGCTTTGGGACTTTCACTGCATGCGATTACTCCACGTCTGGCGGGACCGCTATGGAAAGTACATTAAAGGCTGGTTCGACGCACTCTCCAGCTACGAAGTACTCTGTACTGCAGCCGGCATTCGTCATGATCAAGCTGACTGGTGCTTCCCCGACTTCAGATCCCATGAATTTAGTTTCAAGGCATCTAAAATCGGCCATCCTTTGATTTCAGAGCTTGATCGTGTATGCAATGATATGCAACTGGGGCCGGATAAGCGTCTGATCCTCTTGAGCGGTTCGAACATGTCCGGGAAAAGCACCTTGCTGCGGACGATCGGCTGCAACTTGATTCTGGCACGCTGCGGAGCGCCCGTTTGTGCTCAATCCATGCAGTGTAGACCGATGCATGTCCTGACCTGTTTTAATGTTCAGGACTCTCTTAATGAAGGCACATCGCTGTTCTTGGCCGAGCTGATGCGCATGAAATCTATTGTTAATACCACTGAAGATAGTACGGCAAACGGCCAGCAAACGCTCTATCTGCTTGATGAAATATTGCATGGCACGAACAGCCACGAGCGTCGGATTGCAGTAACGGTTATTCTGGAACGGTTGCTGGAGCTCAAGACGCTGGGTGTGATCTCAACGCACGACCTTGAGCTCGCCGGTGACGCAAGGGTACGAGCCTATTCCATCCCGTTGCATTTTCGCGAGTATATGGAGCATTCCGGCGACGAGCTTGTCATGCGCTTTGATTACCGTCTGAAGCAAGGCGAAGCCTCGTCAAGTAACGCGCTTGAACTCCTCAAGGCGGTTGGCATCAGCGAGCGTTGTTCGTTGAGGGCATCCTGACAGGGCTGTCAGGGACTATAATGAGAACCTTCTGTAAAATTCTGTAAACCGGGCATGCCCTATGGCCTTCGCCAGCTCGCAAAGCAAAGCAAGCGAAGCTATCAATCTTTCTGATTAAGAACCGGTTTCAGCTATTCGTAAAGCGAACCGCAGATTGCGCCGATTTTCGCAGATTATTAAATTGAAAATTGTTTTGAGCAACCAGGTTCCGACTGCTCACGATCTCGGCCACTTTAAACCTTAAATCCGGTCAGTCTTTTGTGACCCGGTTCATCTCGACCAGGCTGATGCTGCCGTTTTTGACCTTGTTGAGGGCCGCTCTTCGAAGATCGATGACGCCCTCAATCTTGCTCTGCCGCTCGATCTCGAGCGCCGTCCCACCCTGCAGGATGACCTGCTCGATCGCCTCGGTGACCGGCATGACCTGGAAAACGCCCGCACGCCCTTTGTAACCGTCGTTGCACAGGTTGCAACCCTTGTTACGGTACAACTCCAGGCCGTTCTCGATTTCCTCGTCGGTGAAACCGAATTTTCGAAGCGCGTCCGGCGGCAGATCGTCTTCTGGAACTTTGCACTTGTGCAGTGTCCGCGCAAGCCGCTGGGCCATGACCATGTGGACCGCCGAGACGATGTTATACGGGGGCACGCCCATATTGGCCAGACGGGTGATCGATTGGGGCGCATCGTTGGTATGCAGCGTCGACAAGACAAGGTGACCCGTCTGGGCGGCCTTGATTGCGATTTCAGCCGTTTCGATGTCGCGGATTTCTCCAACCATTATGATGTCGGGATCCTGGCGTAGAAACGCCCGGAGGGCGGCCGCGAATGTCAAGCCCTGTTTGGCGTTTTGCTGGACCTGGTTGATACCCGGCATGCGGATTTCGACCGGGTCCTCGACTGTCGAGATATTGCGACCTTCATCGTTCAACAAGCCCAGCGCGGTGTAGAGCGAGACGGTCTTACCCGAACCGGTCGGTCCGGTGACCAGCACCATGCCGTAGGGCTTGCTGATGGCATCCAGGTATACATCTTTCTGCTCAGGCTCGAAACCGAGCTTTTCAGGGCCCAGAAAAACGCCGGAGCCATCCAGGATGCGCAGCACGACTTTTTCACCCCATAAGGTCGGGCAGGTAGAGACACGAAAGTCGAACGCTTTACTTTTCGAGAGATTTAGCTTGATACGGCCATCCTGTGGCACGCGCCGCTCGGCAATATCCAGGCTTGCCATGACCTTGAGACGGGCCGAAAGACGACTGGCCATCTTGACCGGAGGCTTCATCTGCGTTTTCAGCATGCCGTCGACACGAAAGCGAATCCGATAATTATCCTCATAGGGCTCAAAATGGATGTCCGATGCATCCTTGCGGATCGCGTCGATCAGGACCTTGTTGACAAACCGCACGATCGGCGCATCGTCGGACGTATCGTCGGCCGACTCCTGCTGCTGCTGCTGCGCCTCGAAGCTCAGCGACTCCAGGTCCTCGTCGCCGGCCGTCAGCTCTTCGAAAGCCTGCGACGAACCCGCCAGCACCCGGTCAATCGCCTGACTGATGGAATCCGACGCGGCCAGTACTGCCTCGACGTTCAGACCGCTCGTGAACGCGATTTCGTCGATCGCCGATTGATTGGTCGGGTCGGCCACCACGACGAACAGCCGCTTGCCACGTTTCATCACGGGCAGAACAAGATGCTTGCGCATCAGTTCTTCCTTGACGACCTCGGACGGTGCCTGACGCAGATCCAGCGCATTCAGGTCGATCAGTGGCAAACCGAACTGCTCGGCGGCAACATGGGCGAAACCGACCGGATCGATCAGATTCTCGCGCACCAGATGGCTGGTGAACGTACGGCCGAGTTCGGCCGCCTTGGTCAAGGCTTCACGCGCCTGATCTTCGCTGATCAGGCCTTCCTCGACCAATCGGCGGCCCGTGCCAGGCAGTTTTTCCGCACCACCGATTCAACCGTCGATGACATTTAAATGTACCCGCTTGTCGCATTCAAACTTATAGTAGCAGAGCGAGGCACCTCGAACCGTGATCGATTGATATTCAGCATGTGCGTCCAGGTTCCTGAAAAATCACTGGTTCTCATCCGGCGGCTCGAGACCATAGTCCAGTTGATACGGCGGCGGCTCACCGCCTTCACCGATCAAGTAGTGGTCCATCCAGCGCATCAGCCTCAGTGAGAAATCGTACTGGCTGGCGGCACGACGATTGCCATGGCCTTCGCCCGGATACAGCACCAAGCGCACCGGCGGCGGATTATCCTGCAACGTCAAAAAACGGTAGAACATGCGCGACTGGGTTGGATCGACGCGTGGGTCGGCATCGCCGTGCAGGATCAGAATGGGCGTGCCGGCCTTGGTTACGTGATAGAGCGGCGAGGCCTGCTGGAACAAGCTCCAGTCTTGCCAGGGCCATTTTCCGAGGTGGACCAGGTTGAACTCCCATGGAATATCAGAAGTCCCAAAAGCTGCAATCTGGTTGCTCAGACCGACATTCATGACCGCCGCGGCAAACCGCTCCGAGTACACGGTCGCGCCCCAGGCAGTCGCGTAGCCGCCGTAGGAACCACCGGTAATTCCGACGCGATCGGCGTCCACCAGGCCACGCTCAATCAGATGGTCGACGCCATCGATCAGGTCATCGAACTCTTCCATCGCCGGCCGCCCCTGACTGGTCAGCGAAAATTCGACGCCGCGTCCGGTCGAGCCACGATAGTTGGGAAAAAACATGAAATAGCCCTTCGCCGCAGCATGCTGGGCCGGTTGCGAATAACGGGTCAGCCAGCCGTCGGAATAGTGCGACTCAGGCCCGCCGTGCACATTCAGGATCAACGGGTAGCGCCGGTTTTCGACATAATCCATCGGATAAAACAGGATGCCCTCGATTTCCAGACCATCGCGGGCCGGGTATCGGACCACCTCGCGACGGGCCAAAGCCACGTCTTCG
>JAIVHD010000306.1:1275-6281 GCA_020201235.1 Lysobacteraceae bacterium | reverse complement strand
GGGCCAATGCGAACGCCGATGGCAGGTCGGCCACCATGCGTTGCGGGTTGATGTGCGCGATCGCTTGCAGACGACCGGAGTGATCGAGTAGTGTCAGCTCGGCCGGGCCGGTCGATGAGATTTGCGAAAACAGGTAGTCGAGCAAGGTCTCCTCGTCGGCCGCGATCGGCGCGCTGTCTGCAATTCGAGCCAGACGGGCGCTGGCCTCGCGGGTTCTGAGGTCGAGAAAAAGCTGGCCCATGTCGATCGAGTCGGCCAGCGCCGGTTCGGCCCCGGTGTCAAACCACTGGTCGATTGTCCGGTTCAGGAATTCGACCGAAAACAGGTAGACCACGACCACCGGCGGCAGCGCCAGGGCAATGAAAACGCCGACCAGGCGCGCCCGCAGGCGCGCCCCCGGTGCGTGGGCTCGGGCCTGACGCAATAGCCGGATCAAGCGTTGTGCGATCGCCACGACCAGCACGACCAGGGCCAGCGCGGTAATCAGAAAAATCACCAGGCTGATGTTTCCAAGCCGGCTCGATTCCTGCTCCACGCTTGCGACCAGGTAAAGCGCCAGCAACAGCAGCCCGCCGGCTGCGGCCATCGGCAGCGCCCGGGCGAGCAGTCTCAGGAGCGGTCGAATTGCCATGTATGCCAGGCCCCGCCCAGTTGCCAGTGCGGCGAAAAAAGTGACGGCAGGTGCATCGGCGAGGGCAGCGCGGCGCGATCGAACGCAATCCGGATCTGCACTTGCCATGCAGCATTCCGCAGCGACTCCCGGCTGAGGCCGGTCGGATCTGGAGATCCACGCCGCGCTCCAGCGCTTCACGCATGGCCGCGGTCGGTTCGAAATCAATGCCGGACTCGATGGCTAACTCGCCGTCCCGCCAAACCGCCACAGGATCGAGCGACAAATGCCCGTCGACCGGCGCGTCGTTATCGCAGCCGGCGCAGGCGCAGATAATAAAAGCCGTCACGATCCAGGCTGCCGGGCAGGATTTGGTTTCCCGGCCGGGTCTCAATCGACTCGGCCAGCGTGGCAGGTAGAGGCTGTGCATCTTCATGGTTGGCGATAAAGCTCCGCCCTTGGTCTCGATTCTCGGCATGCAGTATTGAGCAGCTCGCGTAAACAAGCAAACCGCCCGGCGCAAGCAGCGGCCAAACGGCGTTGAGTATCTGCTGCTGCAAGTCGGCCGTCTGGTCCAGATCGCGCGGCCGGCGCAGCCATCGAACGTCGGGATGACGCCGCAGCACGCCGGTCGCCGAACACGGCGCGTCGACCAGGATTCGGTCGAATGGGCGGCCGTCCCACCAGTCCTGCGGCCGGCTGGCGTCGCCGACCAGAACACGCCCGCGGAGCCCGAGCCGGGCAAATGTCCGCTCGATGCGCGCGGCGCGCTCGCCGTCGAGTTCCAGCGCGGTCAGTTCGAGGTCGTGGCGCTCCAGCAGATGGGCGGCCTTGCCGCCTGGAGCGGCGCAGGCGTCGAGCACGCGCTGACCGGGCCGGGCGTCGATCAGGTCGGCGACCGTTTGGGCGGCCGCGTCCTGGATCGAAAAATGGCCTTGCTCAAAGCCGGGCAAGTCGCTGATGCGGACATTCTGGCGCAAGCGGATGGCGTCGCTAAAACGTGGGTCCGTTTCGCTTTCATGGCCGGCCTGGTTCAGCGCGCGTCGCACCGTGTCGATATCGGCGCGCCGCCGGTTGACCCGCAACCAGATCGGCGGCGGCTGGTTGCCGGCCAGCGCGATCGCCTGCCAGCGATCGGGCCAGTCTTTTCTGAGCGCGTCAAGCAGCCAGCCCGGATAGCCCAGCGCGATTTCGGGGTCGGCCGGCAGGGCGCGCTCGATTGGATCGGCGCGGCGCTGGTAATTGCGCAGTACGGCGTTGACCAGGCCGGCCAGGTGTGGTTGTCCTGCCAGCCGCGCGGCGGCTACGCTGGCGTGCACGATGGCAGGCCCGGGTTCGCGTTTTTCGAGCAGTTGATCAAGCGCGCTGAGCAGCAGGAAGTGAATGATTCGAGCCTTGCGCGCCAGCGGTTTGTCCAGCAGGTGCTGCAAGCGCCATTCCAGCGCTGGATAGTTTCGCAGCGCCCGGTAGCAAAGGCGGCGCACCAGCGCCCGGTCCGGGCCCGAGGCCAGTTCCTGCTCCAACCCGGCCAGCGACTCACTCAGCGATTGGCGCCGGTCGAGCACCGACTGTAGCGCGCGCGCCGCGAGCAACCGGCTGCGGGCACCGGTTTCGGCCTTGCCAGATCAATCCAGTTTTGAGCTTGCGGTCGCGTTCATGCGCGCAGCCGAGGCTGGGCACGAAGCCACTCAGGCGCGCTCATGCGCCGCCGATTGGGGCTTTGCAGTTCGAGAATTTCGAGTGCGCCGCTGCCGCAGGAGATACGCAGGCGATCGGCGTGATCGGGTTCGATGATGGCGCGACCCGGCTCAACTCCGGCCGGCCGCGATTCGAGCGCGCGCGCCTGAAAGACCCGAATGACCTGGCCGTCGAGTGGGCCGAAAGCGACCGGCCATGGATTGTAGGCGCGCACCCGCCGCGCCAGCGTCGCCGCATCCAGCGTCCAGTCAAGCCGGGCCTGTTGCTTTTCGATCAACGGCGCATGCCGGGCCTGCTGGTCGTCCTGGGGTTCCGGACCGGGCAGCTGGTCGTGCGCGAGCTGCTCGAGCGCATCACCGAGCAGCTCGGCGGCGATCACGGCCAGCCGGTCATGCAGTTGGCCGGCCGATTCGTGCTGTGCAATCCGGGTTCTGCGCTGCACGATCATGTCGCCGGTATCGAGGCCGGCATCCATTTGCATCAAAGTCACGCCACTTTCATCATCGCCGGCAAGAATCGCCTGCTGGATGGGGCTGGCACCGCGCCAGCGCGGCAGCAGCGATGCGTGCAGGTTCCAACACCCCAGGCGCGGTAGTTGCAACACGGCCGGAGGCAGCAGCAAGCCATAGGCTGCGGTCACCAGCAGCTCGGGATGGAGGCTTTTTAACGTCTCGAGAATCGCCGCGCTTTTCAGGGTGCTTGGCTGCAAGACCGGGATCCCGGCCTTTTCGGCCCGTTGCTTGACCGCACTGGCCCGCAGCTTGCGGCCGCGGCCGGCCGGCCGGTCAGGCTGGCTGAGCACGGCAATCGGGCGGTTGCGTTCGATGAGCCAATCGAGCGCTGGCGCGGCAAACTCCGGCGTGCCGGCAAACAGGATGCGCAGCGGTTTCATGCGGGCGGCTGGGCCACTGTGCTAGATCGCCGGTTCGCGGCTTTGCTGAAGCAGCGATTTCTTCATTCGCTTTTCAATGATCCTGCGCTTGAGTGGCGACAGGTAATCGACGAACACCTTACCGTCTAGGTGATCGATTTCATGCTGGATGCAGACTGCCAGCAGGCCGTCGGCGTCGAATTCGCGCGCGCTTCCGTCGCGGTCCAGGGCGCGAACCCGAAGCCGCTCGGCGCGCTCGACCTCGGCATACTCGCCAGGCACCGAAAGACAGCCCTCTTCGCAGGTCTGGCAACCTTCGCGGAGAATGATTTCAGGATTAATCAGAACGACTGGCTGGTCGTGCGTCTCGCTCAGATCCATAACCAGAACGCGAACATCCCGATTGACCTGGGTGGCGGCCAGGCCAATGCCGCGTGCTGCATACATGGTCTCGAGCATATCGTCGACCAAATTCTGCACCGAATCGGTCACCTGGTCGATCGGCCCGGCAATCTTGCGCAGCCGCGGATCGGGAAATTGCAGGATAGTCAACTGGCTCATAGCGTGAACAATGTGAGTTAACACTCAGATTTTAATGAAATCAAGGGTGGAAAAACCATTCAATGTGGGTATCATAGCGCAGGTGAGGGAAAACAACATTCAAATCAATTTGGGGCCAATGCACGTCCGCGTGCCTGGGAGTTAGCAAATGAAACGATGGATCATCCTGATTGCATTGCTGATCGCGTTACCGATGATGAGCGCGAATCTGGCGGCCCAGAATGTTGAGGTACGGCAAGATCACCCCGACGAATACGTTGTGCGCGAAGGTGACACGCTGTGGGATATCGCTGGCAAGTTCCTGACCCGGCCGTGGCAGTGGCCCGCGATCTGGCAGGCCAATCCGCAAATCGATAATCCGCATCTGATTTACCCCGGAGACCGGATTTCAATGGTCTACATCGACGGCCAGCCGCGCCTGGTCCTGGACAGTCAGCGTCGCTTGTCGCCGGAAATCAGGCGCGCCGACACCAGCGGCCCGATCACCACCGTGCCGCTCAGCGCGATCAAGGCCTTCCTGGTCAAGCCCCGGGTGGTCGGCCCGCAGGAGCTGGCCGGCTTGCCCTATGTGGTCGCAAACGAAGACATGCGCAAAGTCTCAGCCGAGCCCTACCGTGCGTTCGTTCGCGGCCTGGAACAAACGCCGGTCGGCCAGCAGGTGGCCGTCGCACGCCTCAGCTATCAGTTCCAGGAGGTCCATGTCGAGGGCCGCGCCACGATTCGCCAAAACCGCATGCGAGGCAACCTGGGCGCGGTGCCGTCGGATCAACGGCCGATCGACGTCGGTGCCCGCCGACTCGGCGTATTCGAATCCGGCGGCAAGGTCGTTGGTTATCAGCTCTGGGAGGTCGCGCGTGGCGAGGTTCTGGCGGCCGGCGATCCGGCGACCGTACAGCTGATCGACGCCGACATGGAAGTCTCTCCCGGCGATTACATTCTGCCGCTGGACCCGTACCTGTACGACCTTACGTTTTTTCCGCGCGCTCCCGATTTTGAAGTTCCGGCCGGTGCCAGCGTCATCGGCCTCCAGCCCGGGGCGGAGGCGATCAGCCATTACCAGATCGCAGCGTTGGATGTTGGAACCGACCACGGTGTCGAGCCCGGCCATACGTTCTCGGTCTTTCACCGCAATCGCCGCGTACGCGACGATTTCGTCGGCGGCCTGCGCGGCCGGCCCGCGCCGACCGGCGTCAGTGGGCGTTCGGTCCAGTTGCCGAACCAGTACATTGGCCAGTTCATGGTGTTCCGGGCGTTCGAGCGCGTCAG
>JAIVHD010000306.1:0-1238 GCA_020201235.1 Lysobacteraceae bacterium | reverse complement strand
CATGAGCGGCAAGCGCGGCGTGCGGGAAGGCGATCTGATCGATGATCCGGACCGACGTCTGTGACACTGCTTTGCCGGTGGCCGTGAGGCAGCGCCAGCAGCAGCCGGCGATTGTTCGTTTATGCCCGGCGCAGCCCGGTCACGGCGTGACCGGGCCCAGCGCGATCCGCCGGTGATTGCACAGATCCATCGACCATCCGACCGGCTGCGGTCGCTTCAGCGCCTCTTTGACCGCCTCCCGCTTAAGTACCGGCAGCCCGGGAACCACCCAGTCTGATGGCTCCGGATGCCCGTCAGATCGGCTGGCTCAAGCTTTTGCTCGCACCCGGATTCGGGCCGGCACTGATCGAGCGTCTTAAGCTCGATCCAGAAACCCTGCCGGAACTGCCCGATTGGCGCGTAGCCGACCTCGAACGCGCCGGTCTGGCACCTGCGGTTGTGCGGGCCTTGAAACGACCGGATGCCGATCGAATGGCCGCCTGCGAGGCCTGGCTGGCGCGGCCGGGCCACCACTTGGTCAGCCTCGACGATGCACTCTACCCGCCGCTTTTGCGGGCCCTCGCCGATGCGCCGCTGGCGCTGTTTGTCAATGGCCGGCCCGATTGGCTGCCGCATCCACAGATTGCGATCGTCGGCAGCCGCAACGCGACCTCGGGCGGATGCGAAATCGCGCGCCGCTTCGCAACTGAATTCACTCGCCGTGGCTTGATCGTCACCAGCGGACTGGCCGCAGGCATTGATGCCGCAGCTCACCGGGCTGCGCTGGATGCCGGTGGCGTAACGTTAGCCGTGGGTGGAACAGGCCCGGACCAGGTCTATCCGGCCCGCCACCGTCCCCTGGCGCTTGAAATCGTGGATAATGGCGCGGTGATCAGCCTGTTTGCCCCCGGCGTTGGGCCGCGCCCCGGACATTTTCCGGCCCGCAATCGCATCATCAGTGGCATGAGTGTGGGCGTGGTGGTGATTGAGGCCGGAACCCGATCGGGGTCGTTGATTACCGCACGACTGGCCGCAGAGCAGGGTCGTGAAGTGTTTGCCGTGCCGGGTTCGATCCGCAACCCGATGGTGCGCGGCTGTCACCAGCTGATCCGCGATGGCGCGCGTCTGGTCGAATCGGCGGATGAAGTGCTGTTGGCGGTGGCCCCGCTGATCGACGAGCTGGCCGGCGAATTGCGCGGCTTGCTCAGCCGCGATGCCGGTCAGGAGCCCGCGTCAGGGCCGCAGGATCAGGCTGGAGG
>JAIVHD010000083.1 GCA_020201235.1 Lysobacteraceae bacterium | reverse complement strand
AGTGATGACGATCGGACCCATGTCCGGCTTCTGGCCATTGGCTTCCATCCGCCACAGGCTCAGCGCGGCCGTAAAGCCGGCGGTGCCGATTAACATGGCCTCGCGCATGGTCAGCCCGGACGGTACCGGAACAAGCCATTTCGACGGCACCCGAAGATACTCACTGTATCCGCCATCGCGCGTTTCTGACAGCCCGCAGCCGGTGATCAGCACCTGGTCATCCGGTTTGAACGAGTCATTTTCGGAGCTCACCACCGTGCCGGCGGCATCAATGCCGCCATTGAGCGGGAACGTTCGCAGAATCTTGCCCTTGCCGGTTGCGGCCAGTGCATCTTTGTAATTGATGCTGGACCACGCGACTTTAAGGATCACATCTCCTTCGGACTGGTCAGCGATGGATTGTTCCACGATCTCGGCTCGATAGCCTTCCTGGTCGTCGAAAATGCGAAATGCGCGGAACGATTTGGGCGGTTTTTCAGACATGCTGACTTCTCCGGGCAACGCTCAATTGACTTTGTGGATCGCGCGCTTGTCGACCGCAAGGGCCGCCTCGTGAACGGCCTCCGACAGCGTCGGATGGGCGTGGACGATGCGCGCGAGGTCCTCGCTGGAGCCGTTAAACTCCATGGCAACAACCACTTCACCGATAAATTCCGACGCGCTCGGGCCCACGATCTGGCAGCCGAGCAGTTCGTCGCTTTCGGCGTCGGCCAGGATCTTGACCTGGCCGACCGCATTTCCCATGGCCAATCCGCGCCCGGTAGCCGCAAACGGGAACGAGCCGGTTTTGTATTCGATGCCTTGTTCCTTGAGCTGGGTTTCGGTTTTTCCAAGCCAGGCGATTTCGGGGTCGGTGTAGATGACCCACGGTACCGTATCAAGATTGATGTGAGCGGCTTGGCCGGCAATCGATTCGGCCACGGCGATGCCCTCCTCGGACGCCTTGTGCGCCAGCATAGGCCCGCGCACAAGATCGCCGATGGCCCAGATTTGATCGGCGCTCGTGCGGCAGCTTCCATCGACTTCGATCTGCCCGCGCTCGGTCAGCGAAACGCCGCTGTCGTCCGCCAGCAACTGGTCCGTGGCAGGCTTGCGACCGACCGCGACGAGCAGCTTGTCGAAGACTTCCTGGTGCTCTTCACCGTCCTTGGTATAGCTGACCTTGACCTTCCCATCGCTGGCTTCGGCAGCGCTGACGCGGCAACCCATGCGGATATCCAGGCCCTGTTTTTTGAACTCGCGCTGGGCCAGCTTTGCCATGTCGCGGTCGATTACGGGAAGAAAGTCATCGACGGCCTCGAGCAAGACGGTCTCGCTGCCGAGGCGTGACCAGACGCTGCCCATTTCAAGACCGATGACGCCGGCACCGATGACGCCAAAACGCTTCGGCACTTGCGCAATCTCCAGCGCGCCGACGTTGTCCAGGATCAACTCATTGTCGACTTCGACATTGGGAATCGAAAACGCCACCGATCCCGCTGCCAGCACGATGTGCTGACCGGTGACCGTGTATTTGTCGCCATCGTTGGGTGTGACCTCGACCTGGCGGTCGGCGAACAGCTTACCGCGGCCGTTGACGAACTCGATCTTGTTGGCCTTGAACAATTGAACCAGGCCGCCAGTGAGCTGTTTTACGACCTTGCGCTTGCGCTCGAGCATTGTGTCGATGTCGATGGACAGACCGTCGACGGAGATACCGTGGTCAGTGTAGTCATGCTGGATATGATGGAAATGTTTGGACGAATCGAGCAACGCCTTGGATGGAATGCAACCGACGTTCAGGCAAGTGCCGCCGGGTGCCGGCTTGCCGTCGTCCCCCTGGCGATCGTCGATCAGCATCGTTTTCAGGCCTAGTTGTGCTGCGCGGATTGCGCCGGCATAGCCGCCAGGGCCGCCGCCGATGAAGATTACGTCGAATTCGTTTTCTGACATTTCCAATCCTGAAGGTTGATTTGAAAGGCAGTCCACAGATTACACAGATGAGCGCAGATTAAAACACGATACTTCCTGCGAAAGGCTTCAGTAAACCCTGTTGCTGCGTCGTCAAGCACCCAGGCCTCCTGTTTTTTACAGCGGTTAAATCTGTGTAGATCTGTGTAATCTGTGGACAGGTTCGTTAAAGTCCGAGCAGCATTCGAGCCGGGTCCTCGAGGGCTTGCTTGACCGCGACAAGAAACTGGACGGCGTCCTTGCCGTCGACGATTCGATGGTCGTAGGAAAGCGCGATATACATCATCGGACGGACCACGACCTGGCCGTCGATCGCGACCGGTCGCTCCTTGATGGCATGCATGCCGAGAATCGCACTTTGCGGCGGGTTCAACAGCGGCGTGGACAGCAGCGAACCGAACACACCGCCGTTGGTTATCGAAAACGTTCCACCCTGCAAATCCTCGAGTTGAATCTTGCCGGACCGCGCCTGCTCGGCATATTCCGAAATTTGCTGTTCGATGTCGGCCAGGCCCAGCTTGCCTGCGTCTCTGAGAATCGGAACCAGCAGGCCTCGATCGGTAGACACCGCGATGCCAATATCCTGGTAGCCGTGGTAGACGATTTCATCGCCATCGACCGAGGCGTTGACCACCGGGTGCTTGTCGAGTGCTTCGCAGCAGGCCTTGACGAAAAACGACATGAATCCGAGTTTGACGCCGTGGTGCTTCTGGAACGCATCCTTATAGCGGTTGCGAATCTGCATGACTTCGTGCAGATCGACCTCGTTGAATGAGGTCAGGATGGCTGCGGTGTTCTGCGCTTCCTTCATGCGCTCGGAGATACGCTGGCGAAGCCTCGACATCTTGACGCGTTGCTCGGGCCGGGCACCGCTGCTGCCGTCGGATCGCAGATAACTTAGCACGTCACCTTTGGTCAGCCGGCCGTCGCGACCGGTGCCCGGAATCGTGTCGGGATCGAGGTCGTTTTCGGCGACCAGCTTGCGTACCGAAGGTGCGAGCTTGTCGGTGTTGACATCGGAATCCGAATCCGCATTGGCCTGACCGGACGCTTTCGATTTCTTCTCGTCGTCGGTGTCTTGCTTTTTCGGCTTCTTGCCGGAATCGTCATCGGACTTGCGCTCGGCCTTCTTTTCAGGAGCCTTGCCGGAGTCTTCATCAGAAGCCTTGCCGGAGTCTTCGTCAGAAGCCGCGCCGGAGTCTTTTTTGGTGTCCTTTTCCGAATCCGGTTCGTTGTCCGATTCATCTTCTGAATCGCCTTGTGCTTCGCCCTCGGCGATTTTGCCCAGAATCTGATCGGCCGTGACCGTTTCGCCTTCTTCGGCCTCGATCGACTCGAGCACGCCATCAGCCGGAGCCGGGACTTCGAGAACGACCTTGTCGGTTTCCAGGTCGACCAGGTTTTCATCACGTTTGACGCGGTCGCCGGCTTTCTTGTGCCATTTTGCGATGGTCGCGTCGGAAACCGATTCGGGAAGTTTAGGGACCTTGACTTCAGTACTCATGCTGAATCCTTGAAATAGATGCTTGATTGTTGTTCACTAGGTATCGGCCAGCGCCTGCTTGACCAGGCGCTGCTGCTGTTCGACGTGGACTTGATAGTAGCCGACTGCGGGTGCGGCAGACGGTTTGCGGCCGGCATACTCAAGCGACTGGTCATCGCGGATTTCGGCCTGCAGGTTGTGGCGGATCTGAAACCAAGCGCCCTGGTTCATGGGTTCTTCCTGGCACCAGACGACCTGTTCGGCACCGGCATAGCGCTGGATGACATCGCCGACTTCGTCGTGCGGAAACGGGTAGAGCTGTTCGATACGCACGATCGCAACCGATTCGAAATCGTTGTCGGCATTGTCGATATGCTTGGTCAGATCAAAATAAACCTTACCGGCGCAGAAAACGATACGCTTAACTTTGTCCGGCTGCGGCTGCCGGGGGTCGTCGATGGTCAGCCTGAAGCTGCCTTCGGCCAGGTCTTCGAGGCTCGATACCGAATCATGATGGCGCAGCAGGCTTTTGGGCGTCATGACGATCAGCGGCTTGCGCCATGGCCTGATCATCTGCCGACGGATCATGTGAAACATCTGCGACGGAAGACTTGGCACACAGACCTGAATGTTGTTGTCCGAGCACATCTGCATGAACCGCTCCAGCCGCGCCGAGGAGTGCTCCGGGCCTTGTCCTTCGTAGCCGTGCGGCAAAAACATGACCAGCCCGCACATGCGCCCCCATTTGGTTTCGCCTGATGCAATGAACTGGTCGATGACGACCTGGGCACCGTTGACG
>JAIVHD010000305.1 GCA_020201235.1 Lysobacteraceae bacterium | reverse complement strand
GCCGCCAATCAATCGATAGCCGGGGCCCCAGGCGCTGCGATTCGATTCGCAGATAGCCGCGCACCAGCTCCAGCTCCTCGGCCAGGCTGTGACGGGCACCGCCGCGAAAGCCGGTGCGTAACAGATCGGACAGGTCCAGCACCGCCTGCTCGGCCTGCTCGGGACGGGTTTTGACCAAGCTGGCAATGGTATTGAGCGTGTTGAACAGAAAGTGCGGGCGAATCCGGGCCTGCAGCGCTTCCAGCCGCGCGCCGGCCTCGGCGCGGACTTGCAACTGCCACTGGCGATGCAGAATCAGATAAAACATCAGGATCACCGAGGCGATCACCGAAATTAGCAGGTTGCGCACAATCCAGTGGCCGTCGACAAGCCCGGACTCGACGCTGTAAAACACAAAAAAGGAACGCGCGACCAACCAGGAAAACCCGGCGACCAAAATCTGAATCACCAGAAAAATCATCGTCAATGCAGCCGAAAGCGGCAAGCGGGCAAGCACGCCACGACCCGCGCACAACACAAGACAGGCGGCAAGCACGATGGATTGAATCATCAAGGCCGAAAGCCCGAGCGCACTCCAGAAGCCCGAAAAATCGGGTCGGGCAGCCAATGCCAGCAACAACGCCAGCAGCAGGCCCATTAAGACCAGCAACAAGACCGCGCGAGGCTGACAGAAGTCGGGCAGATCGAGCGGTGATTTAGACGAATCGGGTTTCAAGATGCGGGCGCACGGTGCCAGGCAGAGCCCCAGTGTACCCGCCTGATTCACCACCCTGCCTACTGCGGAGCCGCCAGGCGCGGCGTTGCCGGCGGTTTGCGTAGGTCGGCGCGGCGTCGCCGACGGGGTGATGCCCATTGCTGCGTCGCGGATGCAACCGCGACCCACTTCGGTCGGTGTCGATCGGGGCCGGGTCGCTGACGGTTTGCGTAGTGAATAAGACGGGCTCAGCAAGCGGCACGGTGCGTGAGTCCGGCGGTCACCGATGCGGGGCCAAATGAACACCCGGGTCGCGCTACCAGCAGTCGGCGGCATCTCCGCTGCCGCTGACACCGCGCGTACCGTTGCTTGCCAGGGTAAAGTTGAGGCACTCGGTGTCCTCTAGTTGTCCACCTTGCGGCGTCGCGGTCAATGCGGGTAAAGCAGCGCTCCAGCGTTTGGGCCACCTGAAACAACGCGGTCTTGCCCTCGGCGCGCGCCGACTGGATGACCCATTGGCGGTAATTCGGGATTGCGATGCCAAGCACGATGCCGAGAATCACGATGGCCATCAACAGTTCAATCAGGGTAAAGCCGGCGGCGTGTCGGCGAACGGGCAGGAATTTCATCACCGGTTACTCGATCCGCCACATGCCGAGAATATCCGGCGTGTGCTTGGCAGTGGGCTGCGTGGCGTCGGTTGATACCAGAACTTCCATCCCCGGCCGCAGGTCATTGAGGGTCAGCCAGCGTCCGCTGGTTTGAAGTGCGGCGATCGATGCCTTGCTCGCCGACACCCGATACGAACGGCCGTTGAGGACCACCAGGCCGGCCTGGTGATCGACGCGGTCGACGACCATCGGCTGCGGCAGGCCGATGGCGGTATCGAAGGCCGCACCGTCAGACTGTGCCAATGCCGATCCGGCCACGCATAGGCTCAACAACAGCGCTACGAGCCAAAATTTCATTTGATTGAATCTGGTTTTCATGCTGAGAGTCTCCTGATCGAGTTAGCGGACCTGCCGCCAAATCTGTCGTCCTTCGCAAATGGGGCGCAAGCCGATGGGCCCGGTAGTGGCGTCGGTGATGGCCGACAAAATCGGACACCATCGATTGGCGGCACCGGCGGAATCATCCCCGGGCGGGTCGACATCCGGGTCCGGGTCCGGGTCGGTTGGATCGCCACCGCCGCCGCCAAAGTCCGGATCGGACGGTGGCACGATCACCACGGCCGGGTCGACCGGCGCGCCAATGCCGAGTTCGACCACTGCGCAATTGGGGCAGATGTTGTCGAGCTCGCCGGCACCGGTCAAGGCGTTAATAACATACACCCGCTGACCGCCCCCAGGGGCGCAGGGATCATCTTCAGGCTCGAAGGTGGTAAAGATGACCTGCCCGAAGATCACGCGCGGTCGTGCCAACACACGCTCACCGGTGGCAACGGTCGACGGCGACAGTCTCAGCGCCCAGCCCAGCGGGCCGGTTTCGCCGATAATGGTGCGCTGACCGTCGACAATTGAAATTTCTGGATTGCCGAGCTGGGTAAACGGTACATCCCGTTCACGATCACGAATGGCATACATGGTTTCCAGTTCGATGCCGCTTTGTAATCGATCGACGGTCTCGATCAATTTGCCGGTGCCGAAATAAACCATCATGCCGCCATTCGGGTTGGCGGCCAACGCCGGGGCCGATGTAATCGGTCGATTGTTCTGGGTGGTAAACAGGCCATTGGCATAGCGTGAGCTGCCATTTCCGGCCTCGTTGAAATCAACCCGCCACATGGTGCCGTTCAAATCCCGCCGCTGCCGATGCGTGTAATCACCGGCGCGCCGTAGGTGAAACCGAGGTCCTCGTCCTCTTCGCTGGTCAGTTCCCACAATACATTTGGATTATTCGGGTCGGTCACGTCAATCGCATAGACACCGCGTCCGCCGGCACCGAGTGTGCCCACCAAAACCCGTCGCCAGGAACCGCTAAACGCGTCCTGGACCGAAATCTGGCCATCGACGTAAAATTGATGGCTGTAGTCCGGGTTGGTCAATTCGGCCAGCTTGGGTAGGACGGCGCGCGGCACGTAGGCGAAGAACTCGCGGCCGGTCTCGGCGCTGAAGGCGTGCATCATGCCGTCGTTGGCACCCACGTACAGGGCCTCTTCATAATCGGCCTTGTCCTCTACGAACGCGGCGTAGGTGGTGCCGCCGCCCTGGCCGGCGGGCAGTCGGGCCCAGCCTTCGTTGCGCTGGCCGACAAACGCCGGTCGCGAGTTGACGATGTCGCCAAGCAGTGATGAGCGCTCGCGAAATTCAAACGGCCCGCCTTCGCCTTCATTCGATTGGTCGCCGCGGATAAAGTTGACGACATCGGCGCGCGTGGAACCGGGCACTACCGGCACAATCTGGTCGACCGGCCAGGATCCGGCCGTCGCGTTGCTAAACTCGGTGCCACCGGTGCCGTTGTTGGTTGAAGTCAGCACATCGCGATCGGCGTGGCCGTCAAAGGTCGGCGATGGCCAGCTGTTTTCACCAATCGCCTCGATGTTACCGCTCCAGTCGGCGGTGTCGAACTCCGAGCCGAACACCGTTGAGGCCTCAGTCAGGCGCGTGGACGACACCGAAATTCCGGCGGTGGCCGATGTCCGCGAGACGATATCGAGCAGCAGGTTGCCGAGTTCGGTGGCAAAGCTTTCCGGATCGCGCGCGGTGAAGAAGCCACCGCGGCCATTCAGGCCGAAATGCAGCAGATCGTCGATCTTGGCCGGGTTATTGGCAAACGGATTGCCCCAGTTGATTGCCGTTAGGCTGTCGATGGCGTCAAAGGCGGTCTCGGGATCGACATTGCCCTCGACACCCAGACCAATGCCAAAACTGGCCAAGTGCTGCCAAAAGGCTGGATTTTCGTCGGTCGGCGGCACCCGGTTGTCCACATCCGGACGCAGATCGCGTTTCCAGTAATGCATGGCAACATCGGCCAGGGTGTTGGTCGCCGCATCGCTGAATGGCGGAACCGGTGCGTAGTTAAACGATTGCACGCCTTCGCCAATATCGGGCCCCAGGACCGGGGTGCCGGCGGTGCCGTCGCTGTTACCAACCGACGGGTCGTCGCCGTTCCAGAAGCCGTCGGTCATCAGGATGTGAAAGCTTTGTCGGCAGGCCAGATCCTGGCCGCCGCCAGCTCCGGGCGTGGTCGACCACGGCCCGCGGCTGTCGTCGCGTTCGAAGTATTCGCCAACGCGCTGGGCGGCACGCCGCAGCGGCGTGCCCTGCCGGTTTAGCACCCGACCGTACAGGCGATCATAAAACTTTTCGCGGCCCTCGCCGTCAAACGCACTCACTCCGGTGATCAGCGCGCCGTCACTGTCGACGCCATCAATTTCACGACTGCCCTGGTTGATCGCGGCAAAGCCCACGCGCGCCTCATCGGGCATTTGCGTAAAGGCCCGGCCAATGGCACCGCGCGAGGTCAGGATGCGCGAGCGGTGGTACTGGAACCAGTTCGCGAAATTCTGGATTTCGGCATCGCGCGCCCGCGTGACGCCGCCCGGGCTGGTAAAGGTGACGCCGGCGGCGGTCGAGTCGGTAATGCGAACCCGCTGGTAGCTGCCACGTGCGGTCCGGTCACCGCCGGTGTAGTTGTAGTAGGTGATCGGCCAGTAGGTGTGGTTGCCGCCGCAAGGGTCGCAGACGCCCTGGTTGAAGTTATCGCCGCGAAACCAGATGGCGGTCTCGGTCTGCTCGCGGGTCAAATCAAGCGCGCCAAGCCCGGGCCGGTCGGGGTTGTACAGTGCGGCTGTGGGGTCGGCCTGCGGCATTTCGCTGCCATCGGGGCTCGACCAGGGCCGGTAGGTCACATCCGGGTTGTAGAAAACGCCGTTGTTGGCCGCCGATCGGCCAAAGTAATTGTGCAGGCTGTCGTCGCGAAACGATGGCACTTGGTTGTCGTAGTCCTGGCCGCCGTACAAGCCCGCCGGCCGCGGGAACATGTGGAGGGTGAATCGAAACTCGCCGCCATCGGGCATGTACTCCCACTGCATGGAGCCCGAATCATCCAACGTAAACATCACGTTGGGCTCAACGTTGGCGGCAACAAACAGCGGCGATTGCGCAATATTGAGATCCTGCGCCGCGACCGGTTGTGCGTGACCGGCCATAAACCCGATCGCGGCCAGCCACAATGTAAGTTTCAAATTGATGCTTCGATTGTCCATGAGTTACTCTCCGACGGCGAACTCGCCTTATTCGGGCACAAAACAGATGCTTTGACGGGTGATGACGTCACCCACCGGGCACGAAATAGATGCTTTGAAGGATGACATCACCGACACCGACAGAGCCGGTGGCGCGCGTGGCAATGAGGTAATACGAGTCGAGCGGGGTCGGGCTCACGCTGCCGGTAATGCCGCCCTCATCCTCGACCAGCGCGCACGGCTCGGCAATCGGCTCACCGGTTGGCAGCAGATCCTTGGTCAGAGCAATGACGACAAAGTTGCTCTCGTCGGTGGCTGGGGCGGGCACCCAGGGCCAATCGTCAACCGGTGCTCCGGCCAGCAGGCAATCGCGGTGTTCAAGATTGAATGCAGCCTTCGCTTCGGGCCAGATTCGAATCGTGCCCAGCACGCCACCAGCGCCAGCAACCGTGGTCGCAAGCTGAGCCTCGATTTCACGCAGCGTGCTCTCGGCGCGCTGAAAAGCCTCATTGGTTTCTCGCACGCTGCCGGCCATGCGCTCCTGCAAAACGCCGACGTTGGCCGCGCTGAGCCCAATCAGCGTCAGGATGATCAAAAACATCAGGCTGATAAACAACGCCGCGCCGCGATTGGAGCGAAGCGCCACGGGCGCTCTTGACGGACTGTACGATGGGGTCTTATTCATGTGTTTTCCGGTCCAGTTCATTCGGGTGTGACCAGCATGCGGTTGCGCAACGCAATTGTGGTCGAGAACGGCTGGCGAATGCGGCGGTCGCCGGGTATCGTCACGTTGGCACCGCCCAGGTCAAAGGTGATATCGGTCTGGTCAAAATCGGCGGCTTCGGGCGAGCGCACGCTCAAGCCCATCTGGATTGCGATTACCTGTGCCCAGCCATCGCTGTTGGTGGTGACCGGAACCTGGTCTGCGCGCAGCCAGTCGCCCGGCCGGATGCTCTGGCCGTCGCCCTGGGGCGCGGCACGGCTGAAGCCATATAAAAGCTGCATGTTCTCAATGCCGCGGACCAGTTCTTCGACGCGCGGGCCGGATGTTCCATTCGACATGTTCAGCCGATAAAGTCCGGGCTCACCGGTGTTGCCATCGATGCCGACGTAATAGGCCACCAGTTGAATCGTCAGCACCTGCATGCTTTCGCCGTAGCTGGTCGACCAGTTCAGGCCGTTGACATTACCCGGCCCCGGGTTTGCGCAACTGCCGCTGCCGGCGCTGAAAGCAGTGGCGTTGGCGTTGCTGCGGTTTTGAAACAGATCGGCACCGGTGGCGCAATCGGTGACCAGAACGATGGCGTCGTCTTGCAGGCCATGCTGGCCGTTGAGATTGATTGACGCCTGATTGGGGTTGTTGACGTTATCGAGAGCAGTCAGTGCCGGAATGGCCACTGCGCGACGCAGCACCAGCACGTCTGATCCGGCTATGGCCCGACCCGCCAGCGCGCTCGGCAGGCCGGTCGTGCCGGTCGAGGTGGTCGAGGTCCAACTGCCGGCCGCGGCGGGTTCGAGGCTGTTCAGCGTGTAGTCATCACCGCGCCCGGTGCTGTCAAATTCCCAGCCGACCACGCTGCGATCGGGGTTGAAGAAATCCGGGCCACCGAAGGCGCAGTCGGTATTGAGATGATTGCGGATGTCGATTTCACCCGCGCAGAAGCCGCGCGAGCCGGAGTCGCGCACTTGCCGCTTGAGGGTTTCCATCGCAAAGCGCCCATTTTCCTGGACCCGCGCGACCGCATCGTTGGTTTGAAACGTGACCTTCCATGCCGTGAAACGTTTGCCGCGCGGCGTGTCGTGCGCGCCCGGTGATGCGGCGCGCTTCGGCCTGCGTGTACGCTGCGTCTGCTTGGGTCATATCAGCCATTGTCTAGATTCTGGTTGCAAATTCAAAGCTTGCATCATCGCCGTTTTCACGGTCGTCACGCCATGTAACCTCGATCGTGATCTGGTCTCCGACCACATTGGTGTCCAGGCTTGAGCCTGGCAAGATGGTATTCAGGCGCGTGCTGAATGATGCCGGGATCGGGATCGCGCTCTGGGCGATCACGCGGGAGCGGTTGGCGCGGGCGTGATCGGCCAGTTCGTAGGCGAAATTGGTCGCCTGGCTCCTCAGGTACGAGACCTGGCCGGCCTGCAGCGAAAAGCTTTGCAGTGCGGCCACACCGAGCAGGCCGACCGAAAGCACCAGCAAGGTAATCAGGATCTCGATCAGCGAAACGCCGCGGATCCGCCGCGGGCCTGAAACGGCGCGGCGGCCTGGAACGGTCGGCTGCGTGCGAGTTGAACGCGGCGATTGGGCTGGTTTGGAAATCATTTTGATCATCCCGAGCATTGCGCCCGCTCGGCACTGACGCGGCCGGTGTTCTGGATCGCGATGATGCGGGCGTTGTCGTTGGTGCATGAGGCCAGTTGCAGGCGGAAGGTCTGTTCGGCGTCCACGCTCGAAACGCCATCGTTTTCAAAGCGCACGGTGCCTGCCGGCGGATCAAAGCTGAAGTCGCCGCCGGGGCTTTGCCAAACGCGCAAGAGTTGCGGATCGGTCGCGTCGGGATCGGCAACTGCAACCCAGCCGTCGTTCCAGTCACCGTCGCAGGCCGTGCCGCTGGCGCTCGAGCAGATCTGCACGTCAACGCCACGCTTGAGCGCCTCGGAGCGAGCATATTGCAAAGTCGCAACCAACTCGTTGGCCTGAGCGGCCAGCCGGTTGTTCTGGGTAAAGGCGATGAAATTGGGCAACGCAACGACTGTCAGAATCGCAAGAATTGCAATCCCGATCAGCAGTTCCATGATGGTGAAGCCGCGAGAGCGTTGCATAAATAGACCGTTCATCCCTTGTGAGCGTGCGCTTAAGTCTAGCGGCGGCGCGAGGCGGTGTCCACTGGCGCCGACTCAACGGTCGATTTTTCGCGCTGAACGGTTGATCGTGGCATCGCCCCGGCCTGCCGATCCACTGGCTTGCCGCTGGCGTTATAATGAAGGGCTGGATTCCGGAGCCGCAATCGGGTGCCGGCACCTCATCATAAGGAAGCGAGCGTGAGTGAGCAAGAAGACCGGATTTTTCTAAAGCGTTTCAGCCTGGTGATCGTTGCCCTGGCGGTGTTTGCCGTGCTGATCATC
>JAIVHD010000304.1:4730-12703 GCA_020201235.1 Lysobacteraceae bacterium | reverse complement strand
TTGCCAGTAGCACGCCGGCCAGCAGCACCAAAACCGGATGGCGCACGACCAGGGTCAACCATGCTTCCAGCGGATGCAGGCGCGAAACGCGTTTAGTCACCGCGTTGCTTGTCGATGGCTTCGCTGATGTGTTCGATGACGGCTTCGAAGCCGTCGCTTTCCAGCACGCGCCGGTACTGGCCGCGTTTGATCGCCAGATCGCTGACGCCGTCGGTGATGATGGTGACGATCTGCCAGCCGCCCTCGTCGCGCGTCATCAGGTAATCGAACGCCACCTTCCTGCCGCTGCCGGTGATCAGGCGGCGCCGAACCACAGCGCGATCTTCGGACTGGCGCTGGACCTCGATCGGCTCGAAGGCCTCGCCGTTGTGCGCGTCGAACTGTCCGGCATAGGTTGCGGCGCTCAGGTCCAGAAAGGTCTTGTTGAAATGCCGGCGCGCGTCGGGATCGAAATCGCGCCAGTCGCGGCCGAACACGTAGCGCCCCATACGCTCGACCGCCATGATTTGTTCAAGCAGCGGCCGCAGGCGTTCGAAGCGTTGCTGGAACCCAATCGTATCGGACGATTTCATGTTGTTGATCAGCATTTCCTCAAGCCTTTCGACGACCGCTTCGGGCGACGCCTCGGCCAATTCGGCTTGCGCTTGGAGCGCACCGAGCGGTGCCATGGTCAGCAACAGCAGCGCAGCGAACAGCAGGGCTTGCCGCAGGTGGGCCAACAGCAATAAATCTTTCGAAGGCTTTGGAGAAGTGGGATTCGTCATGGTGTCTTTATCGTATCAAGCAATGGGTATCGGCGAGTAGACCGCGATTGATGCCGCTCGATCGCGTAACCCTGCCTAATTCACCACCCCACCGACTGTGGCCCCGGTTTAAGACCTGCCTGGACTAGGAGCCTGTCGGGTTTAACGCTGATCTACTGCGGAAAAGCCGGATTGGGCCAGATTCTCCGCTCTTTTTCATTAAATAGGCCCACTATTTGCCTCAAAAGATCGAAAAATCTGACTCCAACCGGCTTTCCCTCAGCGTAGATCGGTTAAATCCGACCGGCTCCTAGGCCGCCGGCTGCGCGGCGGCCCGGTCCGTTCAGGCCGCGCGCGAGACCTTTTCGCCGGGCTTGGTCTGCATCGGCCGGCCGAGGATCAGATCGGCTGCCTTTTCGGCGATCATCATGGTCGGTGCGTTGGTGTTGCCGCCGACCAGGCTGGGCATGATCGAGGCATCGACGACACGCAAGCCGTCGAGGCCTCGCACCCGCAGTTGCGGGTCGACAACCGCGCGCTCATCGCTACCCATGCGGCAGGTGCCGACCGGGTGGTAGATCGACTCGGCTTTGGCGCGAATAAATTCAAGCAGGCCGGAGCGATCACGCAGGTCATCGCCGGGGTAGATTTCGTGCGCGCGAAACGGACGAAATGCCGGTTGAGAGAGAATTTCGCGGCTGACATGCAGGCACTCGAGCATCATTTCCAGGTCTTCGGGCATGTCCAGGTAATTGGCGTGGATGGTCGGGGCGGCCAGCGGATCACTGCAGCGCAGCGCGATGTGGCCCCGACTTTCGGGCCTGAGATTGCAGGCATGCAAGGTATAGCCATCACCGGGCAGGCGATTGCGGCCGTGATCATCAAGCAGCGCGGGAACGAAGTGCATCTGGATATCGGGTCGATCACGCTGGGCCCGGCGGCTGGTCAGGAAGCCACCGGCTTCGGCGATATTGGACGTGCCGATGCCTTCGCCGTGCAAATAGTATTGCAACCCCACCATTAACTCGTTGAGATGGTCGTAGGTGACCGGCTGAGAGCAGCGCGTCAGCGTCATCACATCAAGGTGGTCCTGAAGATTGGCGCCGACTTCGGCCAGTTCGTGGCGGACTTTGAGCCCGGCCTGCTCAAGCCCATGGGCCGGCCCAATGCCGGAAAGCATCAGCAGTTGCGGTGAATTGATCGCGCCGCCGCACAGCAGGACCTCGCGCTCGGCCCTGGCCTGACGATTGACGCCGCGACGACGATATTCGACACCCAGCGCGCGGCGGCCCTGTAATAGCAGCTTTAGCGTCATCGCCGAGGTGCGCACGGTCAGATTGGGACGCTCGAGCACCGGCCGAAGATAGCCACGCGCGCTGCTGCATCTGCGGCCGGCGCGTTGTGTAACTTGATACAGACCGAAGCCGCGCTGCACCGGGCCGTTGAAATCGACGTTGCGAAAGTATTCGGCCTGCTCGGCGGCCTGGATGAAGACCCGGCTCAACTCATTGACATGCTGCAAATCTGAAACGCTCAGTGGCCCGTCGGTGCCGTGCATTTCCGAGGCGCCGCGCGATTGGTCCTCGGAGCGACAGAAATACGGCAGCACGTCGTCGTACCCCCAGCCCGGGTTGCCCATGTCGCGCCAATCGTCGTAGTCGCTGGCATGACCGCGGACATAGCACATGGCGTTGATCGAGCTCGAACCCCCCAGCACGCGACCGCGCGGCCAGTACAGGCGGCGGTTGTTCAGATTGGCTTCGGGTTCGGTCGTGAAGCTCCAGTTCAGCGATTTGAACCGAACAAGCTGGGCCAGACCTGCCGGCATGTGGATAAACGGATTCCAGTCGCGCGGACCAGCTTCCAGCAGCAGTACCCGGCAATTAGGATCGGCGCTGAGGCGATTGGCCAGCACGCATCCGGCCGAGCCTGCGCCGACGATGACGTAATCGAATGTTTCCGGCATGTGAGACTCCTGTGCCCGGATTGAAGGTTAGTTTTCATCCGCGAACTGCTTTTTTGTGTTTTAGCGGATGCAAGGCTTTACCCCGAAGCACAGCCTGGTTGAACCCGGATTGTCGCCAGCTCGACCGGAAGCCGCATAATCCGATGCAAAAGATACCGCATCGGCGTGTATGAAATGAATCGAAAGCAAAAAATTCGAGATAAAAAAATCTGCGTGAATCTGCGTAATCTGCGGTTCCGTGCCTTTCCTGTCTCGGCGTGGCTGAGTCAACCAGGCAATCACGAAATCCGAAAAAACCCCTAGAGCGCGGGCACTTATTGGGCAATCGGCGGTCCATAAGCGCGTCCGACGGCGCGACTGGCGTCCGGTTTTTGCCCCGGCCAGCCTCGCACACGGCGGCAACACGCGCCACAGGCCGCTTCAGGACCGTAACGCATTGACGAACGCACGGTCCCGAATTGACGTTTGATTGACGTCAAACCGGTCATACTAGATTGATTCTTTTCGATTTCCAAGGATGCAGCAGTGCCTTTAACACGTTTAGGTCTGAGTAACCCTGTCGCGGTCGCTGTAGGCTGCATTTTGCTGGTGATCTTCGGCTTGCTGAGCCTGTCACGTCTGCCGGTGCAAATGACGCCCAACATCGACCGGCCGACCATTTCAATTTCGACCAGTTGGCGCGCCGCCGCGCCGGCCGAAGTCGAATCCGAAATCGTCGAGCCCCAGGAGAAGCAACTGCGCGACGTGCCCGGGCTGAAACGCATGAATTCGAGCGCCAGCCAGGGTCGGGGATCGGTATCGTTGGAATTTGACGTCGATGCCGACCTCAACCGGGCCTTGATCGAGGTCATCAATCGCCTCAATCAGGTTTCATCGTATCCGGCCGACGTTACCGAACCCACAGTCCGGGTCGGCTCCGACCAGTTCGGCGACACCATGGCCTGGTTCGCAATCATCCCGCAAGAGGGCAATAGCCGGTCGATTATCGAGTATCAGGATCCGCTTTGCCGGGCAGTACGATATTGCCGACCTGGCCAACCTGGTGCTCGAATGGCGCGATGGCCGGCCCGTGTTTCTGGGCGATGTCGCGACAATCGAGCGGGTCATGCGCGACTCCAGCGGCGGCATGACCCAAAACGCCAGCCCGTCGATCGCGATGAACGTGATCGCCGAGCCGGGCGTGAATGTCCTGAGCGTCATGGACGAGCTCAAAGCGACCGTGGCCGAGTTACAGCAAAGCCATCTCGATCCGGCCGGCCTGACAATGATTCAGGTCTCCGACGACACCATCTACATCAAGCAATCGGTACGCATGGTCATCACCAACCTGTTGATCGGCATGATGCTGGCCATCGGCGTGCTGTGGTGGTTCTTCCGGCGACTTCGCGCGACCCTGATGGTCGCGCTTGCCATCCCGCTGTGCCTGTGCTTTTCATTCCTGGTGCTCGACGGATTCGGTCGCTCGCTGAACGTGATCTCTTTGGCCGGCCTGGCGTTTGCCACCGGCATGGTGCTTGATGCCGCGATTGTGGTGCTCGAAAACATCGTTCGTCAGCGCGAGCAGGGCCGCGATGCGCTTGAGTCAGCCGACCGCGGCGCCGGCCAGGTCTGGGGCGCGCTGCTGGCCTCGACTGCAACTACGGTCGCAATTTTTCTGCCGGTGCTGTTTTTGAAAGACGAGGCCGGGCAGCTGTTCGCCGATCTGGCGGTGGTGATCTCGGCCGCCATTGTATGCTCGCTGCTGGTCGCGATTATTGTATTGCCGGCCGCGTCCTATCGTCTGCTGGGCGATCGCGCGATGAATGACCGGCATCAGAGCTGGTGGCGCAACGCGGCGGATTTTGTGATGCTGATGACCGACACGCGCAAGCGCCGAATCGGATGGATTGCCGGCCTGATCGGTGTGCCGCTGGCGATTGGCGCTTTTCTGCTGCCGCCGGCCGATTACCTGCCCGAGGGCAACCAGAACTTCATCTCGGCGTTCGTACTGACCCCGCCCGGCATGGGTCCCGAAACCGCGCAGCGCGAGCTGGTCGACGTCATCAACGAAAGGATCAAGCCCTACCTCAGCGGCGAGAAGCAGCCGCAAATTCGCAACACCTTTCTCGGTTTCTTCGGCAGCGGCGCATTTCTCGGAATTCGCGCCGAAGACCCTGCTCGCTCGGACGAACTGATCGAAAAAGTCAACAACGAGATCCTGGCCGGCTTTCCGGACACCTTCGGCCGGGCCAACCGCCGCCCCATTTTCGGCGGCCGCGGCGGGCGCAGGATCGACGTCGACCTGCAGGCCGCGCAGTTTGAACAGCTGCTGGAGGCCGGCCAGATCGGCGTGGCCCGCCTAGCCGAAGTCATGCCCGAGGCCAACGTCAGGCCAGACCCCGGTCTGGAACTGGGCGAGCCGGAATTGCGCCTGGTGCCGGACGACCGCCGAATCGCCGAGTTAGGCTGGACCCGCAACGACGTCGCGACGCTGGTGCGGGCCATGGGCAACGGCGCGTTCCTCGGCGAATACTTCGATGGTGATCGCCGGCTTGACGTGATTCTGCGCGGCGAACGCTGGGCCACACCAGAAGAATTGCTGGCCATGCCGCTGGCCTCGCCGACCGGCGATATCGTGACCTTGGGCGAGCTGGTCTCGCTGAGCCGAACTGCGGGCCCGGACGAGATCCGCCGGGTCGACCGCAGCAGGACGCTGACGCTGCAAGTCACGCCGCCGTCGGGCATGCCGATGGAGACCGCGCTGGACATTCTGCGCACCGAGGTCGAGCCCGCCATCCGCTCGGCAATGCCCGCCGACGGCGTCATTACCTATCGCGGCACGGCCGAGGCGCTGGGCGAAACGCTGCGCAACCTGTCGGGCAGTTTCGTGTTGGCGATCATCATCCTGTACCTGCTGATTTCGGCCCTGTTCCGGTCGTTTAAGGATTCGCTGCTGGTGATCATGACCTTGCCGATGGCCACGGTCGGCGGCGTCATCGGGCTTCGGCTGGTCGACCTGATTTACGGCCAGGCGATGGACATGCTGACCATGATCGGTTTCGTCATCCTGCTCGGCCTGGTCGTCAACAATGCCATTTTGCTGGTGTATCGCGCACGCGATGCCGAGCGCGATGGCGTCGACCGCAAGCAAGCCGTACACCAGGCAGTCAGCCTGCGTCTGCGCCCGATTCTGATGAGCACCTTCACCAGTCTGTTCGGCATGTTGCCGCTGCTGCTGATTCCCGGCGCCGGCACCGAGCTGTATCGCGGCCTGGCCGCGGTCATCGTCGGCGGCATGGCGATCAGTACTTTATTCACATTGATTCTGCTGCCGAGCCTGCTGAGAATGAACGAAGAAAAGAGCGGCGCCAAGGTTCGCGAGATCATGCCGGCACAAGGAAACTATGCATGAACCTGTTTTTCCGTAGACCGCTGATTAAAACCTGGCTGCTGGCCGCCGTTGTCTTCGCCACCCCGCTGCATGCGCAATTCGGCCAGGCCGCCCCGGTCGTCATCGACCAGGCGCGGGTGATCACCATGGCCCCGACCATGCAGGTCTCCGGCACGGTGTTATCGCGCGCTGACGCTGTGCTCTCGGCCGAGGTCGAAGGGCGGCTGCTCGAGATTGCCGAAATCGGCGAGCGCTTCAAGTCCGGTGACGTGCTGGCCCGAATCGAGGACACCGTGCTGCGATTGAGGGCCGAGGAGCTGCAGGCCGAGATCGCCAGCGTCGAGGCCAGCCTGCTGTTTCTCGAGGCCGAGTTGAGCCGCTACCAGAGTCTGGCCGAAAGCAATTTGGCCTCGCGTACGCAGATCGACCAGACGCGGTCGGAGCGCGACATTTCGCTGAGCAACCTCACGGTCGCCAAAAGCCGGCTGGCCCAGGTCCAGGACCAGATCGACCGGACCCGCATGCGTGCGCCGTTCGACGGCATTGTTGCCGAGCGCCGGGTCCAGGCGGGCGAGCGCGTTTCGGTCGGCAGCCCGGTGCTGCGCATCTACAACCCGAACGACCTCGAAGTGGTCGCGCGCGCGCCGCTGTCCTATTACCGCTTCATTCAGCCCGGCGACGAGTTGGCGGTGCGGCTTGGCGAGGAGGTTATGGCCGCGCCATTGCGCACGCTGGTTAGCCTGGGCAACGAATCCAGCCATGTGTTCGAGCTGCGTCTCAATCTTGAGCAACGGCTGCCGGTCGGCCAGGCCGTGCGCGTGACCATCCCCACCGCCGATGTCCGCGAAGTGCTGGCCGTGCCACGCGATGCGCTGGTGCTGCGTGGCGATGGCGCATCGATCTACATCGTCGACGACGAAAACACCGCCCGCCAGATTCGCGTATCGGTCGGCATCGGCTCTGAGGAAATGATCGAAGTCAGGGGACCGATCCAGTCCGGCGACCGGGTCGTGATCCGCGGCAACGAGCGCCTGCGGCCCGGCCAGGAAGTCCGCATCCTTGGCGACCCGCCCAAAGCCGGGCCGGTGTATTCCCGGTCCCCGCTCATCCGTCGCCCGGTGTCTGACGGATTCGGTCAGTCATTCTGCCCGGCCTGAATCCGGGCGCGGTAGCGCTGGTACAGCCGCCGTTGCTTGTCGCGTTGCAGGTCGTATTCCTGGCCGTCGATCCAGACCCGTTGAATCTGGGTCATGGGTTCAAGCGGGTCCCCGTTGGTGATGATGAGCGAGGCGCGCTTGCCGGCGGCCAGCGAGCCTAGCTGATCGTCGATGCCGAGGATTTGCGCGGGCCATAGCGTGACGCTTTTCAAAGCCGCGTCGGCCGGCAGGCCGAATGCGGCCGAGCTGCCGGCGTGGAACGGCAGGTTGCGCGCGTTGGTCGCGCTAAACCCGCCGCCGCCATCGCCGATGGCGAAGAGGACGCCGGCGCGGTGAAGTTCAGCCGCTGCGGCGTAGGCCATGTCGTAGGGCTCCCAGCGGCGCGTCGGCATTTGATACACGCCGTTGAGAATCACCGGAATGGCATCAGCCGCCAGGCGGGTGGCGACATATTGCAGGTCGGGTCCGGCGACCATAATCACGCGATCGAACTGTTGACGTCCGGCCCAGTCGAGCGCGGCCTCAATTTCTTTCTGGCGGTTGGCGTGCAGAAACAGCGGCTGGTCGCCTTCAAGCAACGGCACCAGCGCCTCGAGCTGATGGTTATCTGCCGGTCGCGGCGCATCACCGGCCTGCCATGCCTGCCAGGCTCTGAGCCAATGGCGGGCCGCATCGAGAATCGACTCGATTTTCTGCAGGTCCTCGTCGGCGGCATCATCGGCCGCGCCCGGCGGGAA
>JAIVHD010000304.1:0-4692 GCA_020201235.1 Lysobacteraceae bacterium | reverse complement strand
GTTCATAACCGCCGAAGACCCGCGAATCATTCCGCCCGACGGCACCGTGTGACTGGTCAGGATACCGCCGGCGACGTTGACCGGCAGCAGGTCGGAGTCGTGATTGAATGCGACTTCCGCCCGCAGCGCGGCATTGATCGATCCCATCTCGGTGGTATCGACGCTGCCGGCGACACTGCCGATTTCGGTCAAGCCCAGTGCCGAAAGCGGGTGGACGAAACCGGGGTAAACGTGTTGCCCGTCCAGCTCGACGATCGCGGCATCGGCCGGGATCTCGAAACCGGCTCCGACCCGTTCGATGGTGCTGCCGCGAATCAGGACAATGCCGTCCTCGATGGCCGGTCCGTCGACCGGGTGGACGGTCGCGCCAACCAGTGCAGTTGCCCCCGGTTGGGCCAGGGCCGGCATGCTCAAGCCGAGCAGTGCCGCCATCAGCAGCGACCGCAATGAGAATCGCCCAGGCGCTGCCGGGGCATTGAAATGGCTGAATCGGTTCATATTCAGTGGCCCTTGCGGAAGTCGATTGCGTGCACATGACCAAAACCATGCGCGTGGCAGAATTCATCGTGCGCCAGTTCCGAGGCGCGGTAGCCGAGCAGACCGCCGGGCTCAAAGTCGTCGCCGCGCTGTTCGTCTGCGTCTTCCTCGTCCCTGTCGTTGCCGGCTTCAAGCACCTGCGCCATCAGTTCGCCGCGTTCGGCGGCCAGGACCTTTCGGTATTCGAGATCGGTCGCGCGGTCGAAATAGCGGCGGCCGTCGACCCAGGTCTGCTCGACCCGGCTATAGACCGACAGCGGGTGGCCGCTCCAGATCACAAAATCGGCATCCAGGCCCTCGGCCAGCCGACCGGTGCGCTCGCCGATGCCCAGTTGTGCGGCCGGTCCGGCAGTGATCATCTTCAATGCCTGGTGTTCATCGACGCCGCCGTAGCGAACGACCTTGGCCGCTTCCAGGTTCATGCGCCGGGCAAGCTCGGGGTTGTCCGAATGCAGCCCGGTGAGCACGCCGGCCTCGTCCATCAGGGCCGGGTTGTAGCCAATTGCATCGCGCGCTTCGTGCTTGAAGTTCCACCAGTCGACAAAGGTCGAGCCGCCGACCCCGTGTGCATTTCCAGGTCCGGTCGCGGTTCGACGACGTTGCGCGCGCGCCGCGCGCTGCTCCGCGACTCAAGTTCGCGGCGATAGTCGGCAGCCTGCTGGAATTTTTCGGTGATGATCTGGGCCACCCCGGGACGCGTCTGCGGGTAGCGCGGTTGGTCGTTGTCCCAGTTGCTTTGCTTGGGGTTTTCGCCCAGCGCAAACTTGATGCCCGGCGGGGCGGCCTCGAACAGCAGGTCTTGCGGGCTGCTGCCCCAGCGCAGCTTGATCACCGCCATCTGTCCGCCGATGGCGTTGGCCGAGCCGTGCAGCAGGTTGATGGTCGTGACGCCGCCGGCCAGTTGTCGGTAGATGTTAATCGACTCGGAGTCGATCACATCCTCGATCCGAACCTGGGCGGTTGAAATATCGGTGGCCTCGTTGACGCCGCCGATGATGGCCGCGTGCGAATGCGCATCGATGATGCCGGCCCGGTCGGCGGTCCAGAGCGTGGCATTGCGAACAATCACAGACTGCTGCGCCGGCGCGGTGGCGATGTTCCAGGCCTCGATATCCGGCTGCCACTGGCCGTGTGCGCTGCCCAGGCAGGCAAGCGCGACCGAGCCCAGCACGGCCGCGGCACGCAGGATTGCAACCCGGCGGGTGGTGCTTCGAACGTTATTCAGTGTCATCACAGAATCTCCTCGTCGCCGGGCCCGCCGGTGCGCCGGCCGCGAACGGTGAATTCGCCAAACGGGCCGCTGCCGTGGCCACGGCCACGCTCGCCCTCGATATCCAGGTTGATCGAAATCGTGCCGGCCCCGCCAAGGCGGCTGGCATCGATGCGTACCCGCAACTGCTTGCCGGAAACGCGCGCCTCGGTCAGCGGACTTTCGTTGCCCATGACCGTCAGGGTCCCAGTCAGGCTCGCCGGCTGGCCGACCAGGACCAGCTCGGCATCCACTTCGCCCATGCCGGGCAAGGCCAGGGTTAGCGACCAAGTGCCGGCCGGGTCGACGGTCGGCGGTTCCAGTTTGGCAAGCTCATAACGGTGGCCATCGACCCACACTTCGCGGATGACCGGCTTTTCAACCAGCAGCTCGCCTTCGACAACGACCAGGTTGGCCATGAAGCCAGGCTCGACCCGGCCGGCCCGATCGTCGATGCCCAGCCATTTGGCCGGCCAAATCGTCAGTGCTGCCAGAGCCTGATCGGCATTCAGCCCGCGCTCGATCGCGCGCGCCAGGTCTTCGAACAGCTCGCTCGGGCTGGATTGGCCGTGGGCGGTCAGCAGCACCGGAAAGCCGGCCGCGATCATGCGTGCGGGATTTTCCGGCGCAAGCCGCCAGTGGCGCAGTTCCTCCAGCCCGACATCGCGATCGTTGTCGTCGTCGATGTCGGGAGCCGATGGGAAGTCCAGCGGCAGGATGTGCACGACCTTGCGGTCGAATGCACCGAGACGCTGGTATTCCGACCCGTGGCCGATCAATGCGAGGTCGAACTCGCGGTCGAGCAGCGCAAGAATGCGCAGGCTGTCGTGGGTATCGCGGCTCTCAAAGACCAGCGGCTGGGAACCCGCGAGAACCGGTGCCAGCGAATCCAGCCCCTCCAGCCAATCGGGCCGTGGCTGGGCCGGGTTGGCCTGCCAGGCGCGCCTGGCCTGCTGCTGCCAGCGCGCGTCGAGCAGCGTCTGGCGAAGCAGCGCGACCGAGCCCATCAGCGACTGTGGGTAGCCGCCGCCCGGATTTTTCTCGTGCAGGTTGGCGTGCTGGGCAACATCTTCGCGAAGCAGGTTTTTTGCCAGCCCGCCCTGGCCCAGATTGGCCAGCAGCGACTGGCCGCGAAACAGCCCGCTGGCCGGCGCCAGCAGCCCAGTGGTAAAGCCGGCACGCCGGTGGGCTTCGACCTTGTCGGCCGGCCAATCGCTGGTGCCAAGCCTGAAATCGGAATGCACCAGCGGATGCCGGCCGGCTGGTGGCTCGGGCTGCTCGCTGGACTCGCGCTCGATCTCGACCGCCAGATGGGCGTCAATCAAGCCGGCATACAGCGTCATCGGTGGTTGCTCATCGCCGCGTTCGAATTGGATGATTGCGGCATCTGGCGGTGGTTCAAGATCGACTCCAACGGCCTCGATCGTACCGTCGCGGACCACGACCGTGGCCGATTCGAGAACCTCGCCGGGGCCGCGCACCACGCGCACCTCGACAAAGGCGTGTGCGCCGGGCAAGGGCTGGCGCAATTCGGCAGCGCCGGCCGGCGCAAACATCAAAGTACCGAGTATAAGAAGTGCAACTCGCAAGGCAATCTCCAGGGCATTCGCAGCCCACCACGGTAGTGCCGGGTCACGGCCGGCGGCATGGGCCAAAAGTCATGCACGAAGGCGTGACGGGCTTGTTCGTAACCTCGGCTGACTGCAGCCATCTCCGTCACGAGATGTAGCCTGGTGTCGCGACCGAGCGCGCCGGAAACGCAGTCGCCCGGCGCGTCAATGAAAACGGATGAACGATGCGCGACCGGGCCAAACGCCACAGACCTAGGGGTATGGCAGTACGAGCAAACAAGGCATAGCTTCATGGTCAGACACTGGTTTTTTGGCATTTCGGCGCTGCTGTTCGCAATGGTCGCTGCGTTGTGGCTTGTTTGGCCGACTGTCCTTTGGAGCCTGGTCGTGCTGGTGCCGCTATTTGCACTGGGCATGCGCGATGCGCTGCAGACCCGGCATACCGTGCTGCGCAACTTTCCGCTGATCGGTCATGGCCGTTACCTGGTCGAGTCGATCAGGCCCGAGCTGCAGCAGTATCTGATCGAGAGCAACCTGGATGCCTATCCGGTCGAGCGCGAATTTCGGGCACTGGTCTATCAACGGGCCAAAAACGAGCTCGAAACCCGGCCGTTCGGGACCCAGCGCGATGTGTATCGAATCGGTTACGAATGGGCCAGCCACTCGCTGGCACCGGTCGAAAGGCTGGAGCAGGAACCGCGCGTGCGCATCGGCGGGCCCGACTGTACAAAGCCGTACTCGGCCTCGCACCTGAATGTTTCGGCGATGAGCTTTGGCGCCATCTCCAATCACGCCATTCTTGCCCTGACCGGGGCGGCAAAAAAAGGCAATTTTGCAGTCAACACCGGCGAAGGCGGGGTTTCGCGCTATCACCTCGAAACCGGCGGCGACCTGGTCTGGCAGATCGGCACGGGTTATTTCGGCTGTCGCGCCCGCGACGGCAGCTTCGACCCCGAGCAGTTTCAGCAGCGCGCGTGCCACGACTCGGTCCGAATGATCGAACTCAAGCTCTCACAAGGTGCCAAGCCCGGTCACGGTGGCATTTTGCCGGCCGCCAAGGTCACGCCTGAAATCGCACAAGCGCGCGGTTTGCCCGAAGGCCAGTCGGCGCTTTCCCCACCCTGGCATTCGACCTTCGATACGCCGGTCGAATTGATTCAATTCATCGCCCGGCTGCGCGAGCTTTCCGGCGGCAAGCCCGTCGGCATCAAACTCTGCGTTGGCCGGCGCACGGACTTTCTGGCAATCTGCAAGGCCATGCTGAAGGTCGGCACAGGCCCCGACTTCGTCACCGTCGACGGCGGCGAAGGCGGCACGGGTGCGGCACCACTGGAA
>JAIVHD010000082.1 GCA_020201235.1 Lysobacteraceae bacterium | reverse complement strand
CGCTCGGGTCGATGCACAGCGGTCGACCGATGCCGATCACCGCTACACCCTCGCCGACGGCCGCTTGCATCGCGCCGCGTGTGCGGAAACCGCCAGTCACCATCAGCGGTGTTCGCGCCGATCTGATGACCTCCTCGGCGTAGCCCATGAAGTAGGCCTCGCGCGCCCGCGTGGATTCGCGCATGGTTTCATCGAATGCGGGCTCCACACCCTCGAAACCGAGCATGCGCGGCTGTTCGTAGTTGCCGCCGGATATTTCCAGCAAGTCGATACCCTCGACCTCGAGTAGCGCGATCACACGCTTGCAATCTTCGAACGAGAATCCACCCTTTTGGAAATCCGACGAATTGAGCTTGACAGACAGCGCCTTGTCGGCACCGATCGTATCGCGCACCGCGCGCACGATGTCGATCAGCAGCCGGACGCGATTCTGGAGCTTGCCGCCCCATTGATCGTCACGCTTGTTAGCCAGCGGATTGAGAAACTCCGAAACCAGGTAGCCGTGTGCGGCGTGCACCTGGACGCCGTCGAATCCGGCCGCGCACAGTTCGCCGGCGCTGGTGGCGAAGCGCCGGATGACGTCCAGAATCTCGTCTTCGGTTAGCGCACGCGGCTTGCCGAACAGCCCGCCCGGCATTTTCATCGCCACCGCGGAAGGGCCGACCGGCTCGGCCGCGATGGCTTTTGGTGATTGCCGCCCGGCGTGCGATATCTGCGCGATTACCGCACCCCCGCCGGCCCTGGAGGCCTCGGCGAAGCGGCGCAACCCGGCGCGCCCGGCTTCGTTCTGCTTGCCGTCGACGATCACATTGGCCGGGCGTTCTCTATACCGAGCGTCGACCATGATGTTGCCGGTCAGGAGCAGCCCGGAACCGCCCTTGGCCCAAGTGCGATAGGCGCGCTCGATGCGCTCGCCGGCGCGCCCATTGGCATCGGCCAGCCCTTCGGTCATCGCGGCTTTGCCGATCCGGTTCGGCAGCGCCAGGCCGCAGGGCAGGGTCAACGGGGCGGTCATAGACATGGTGGTTCCTTGTGATCGTTGGGGTGCCCCAGCTTATCCGGAATGCTGGAGCGGGACGTCATGCACAGCATCGCTCCGCTCGCTCGCGAAACGCCGTAGCCACAAGCCTGTGGTCGCCGCAGTAGACCGTATGGTCAATCATCCGGGCTAAGCCCTTCCGTCGAAGTTGGGCAAGAAAAAAACGAACGGGCCAGCAGGCTAAGCAGAGCAAACACGCCCAAACGATAACGCCCGCTTGTGCCTGGGTCTGCCCTCGGCCGGCCGCGTGAGGGTTCGATACAATGAGGATGCAGGAGTCCAACCCGAACCCTGAATGAGGCGATACTTCCGGTTGGACTCGTAAGGACAGGATAGCAACTTGCCAACAACCGACAGGACACCCGTGATGCAATTCGAACAAGCCAATCGCCTGATCGATCAACTCTGGACGAGCAGCATTACCGAAGAACTCGTCGAATACGTCAAGATCCCGGCCAAATCGCCGCATTTCGACGCCAATTGGCAGGCTAACGGCTATATAGACGAGGCCACCGAACACATCGCCCGATGGTGCCGGGACCAGCCGATCGACGGTCTGGAGGTCGAAGTCGTCCGGATCGAGGGCCGCACGCCGGTGATCGTTATGGAGGTTCCTGGAAGTGTCGACGATACGGTGCTGCTTTACGGTCACCTCGACAAGCAGCCCGAGATGACCGGTTGGGCCGAGCATCTTGGACCCTGGAAACCGGTGATCGAAAACAACCGGCTGTACGGACGCGGCGGTGCCGACGACGGTTACGCCGCCTACGCGTCGCTGGCCGCGATCCGCGCGTTGCAGGAACAGAAAATCGCGCACGCCCGATTCGTGCTGCTGATCGAGGCGTGCGAAGAATCGGGCAGTTACGACCTGCCGGCCTACATTGAGCACCTGTCGGACCGGATCGGCTCGCCGTCGCTGGTCGTGTGCCTGGATTCGGGCGCCGGCAACTATGCACAGCTGTGGATCACGACCTCGCTCAGGGGCATGGCGGCCGGCACGCTGTCGGTCGACATTCTTGAAGAGGGCGTGCACTCCGGTGCCGCCTCGGGCATCGTGCCGTCGAGCTTCAGGATCGCGCGGCAACTGATCTCGCGACTCGAGGACGAGACGACCGGCCAGATTCTTGCAGAGGACCTCCAGGCCTCGATTCCGGCGCAGCGGCGCGAGCAGCTTGCACAGGTCGCGCGGGAACTGGGCGGCGGGGTACACGAGGCATTCCCATGGGTGCCCGGGGCTTCGCCGATGGGATCCGAACCGCTCGAGCGGTTGCTCAACCGGAACTGGCGCGCGGCACTTTCGGTTACCGGCGCGGGCGGTTTGCCGGCGATTGACTCGGCCGGCAGCGTGCTCCGGCCCGGCACGCAGCTGAAATTGTCGCTGCGCCTGCCGCCGACCATTGACGGCAAGGCCGCGTCGGCGCGCGTCAAACAGATCCTCGAGGCCGACCCGCCGTACGGCGCGAAGGTCCATTTCGAACCCGACCAGTCGGCTACCGGGTGGAACGCCCCGGAAGTCGCCGACTGGCTGGATCGCGCGTGCCAGGATGCTTCAAATGCAGTATTCGGAAAGCCGGCGATGTACATGGGCGAGGGCGGCACGATTCCATTCATGGCGATGCTTGGCGAATCGTTTCCAGAGGCTCAGTTTCTGATTACCGGCGTGCTCGGACCGAAGTCGAATGCCCATGGGCCCAACGAATTTCTGCACCTGGCCTACGTGCGCAAGCTCAACGTGGTTGTGGCCGGTGTGCTGGCCGCACACGCACGCCCAGTACCGTGAGCGATGGCCTCACGGCCAGCGGCGCTTTGTCTTCGCCCACCTTGGGTGAATACCGGCTCGCTGCCGGGTATTGTCGTCGGCGGTCTTGAATCCGATTTGCGCCGGACCGACGTATTACTTGACGAGATGTCGCTGGTACGTTATTGCAAAAAACTATGACTGGCATAAAAACAATCAATTTGCTTTATGGCAAATTTGATCGTATCCTGATCTCGGATCAGCAGTACCCACTGCTGAAAATATATTCAATCGCTCGATATCCAGACACTGGATCTACATCCAACTCAAGGAGACCATCAAATGTTGACCATTGGCGACAAATTCCCAAACTTCAATCTCAAGGCGACCGTTGGCACCGAAATCGATTCGGCGTTCACCGACATTGATAGCAACACCTACAGCGGCAAGTGGCTGTTGGTGTTTTTCTACCCGAAAGATTTCACGTTCGTTTGCCCGACTGAAATCAAAGCGTTCAGCGACTTGTCTGACGAGTTTGCCGACCGTGATTGCCAGGTCCTGGCCGCCAGCACCGACACCGAGTTCGTGCACATGGCATGGCGTCAGCACCATGAAGACCTGACCGATCTCAAGATCCCAATGCTGGCCGATGTCAAGCGTGAGCTGTCCGGCGAGTTGGGCATCTTGCACGCCAGCGAAGGCGTTGCCAACCGCGCCACCTTCCTGGTCGATCCCGAGGGGATTATCCGGCATGCCTCAGTCACCGATATGAACGTCGGCCGCAATCCGAAGGAAACGCTGCGCATTCTCGACGCGCTGCAGTCCGACGAGCTGTGCCCGTGCAACTGGCAGCCGGGCGACGCGCACCTGCAGGCCGCCTGACAGCAACAAACCGGTCCCCGTGTTTCGCAGATTCGCAGTAATTGATCTGCCGAATCCGGATGCACCACAAAAGCCGGCGCACGGTCTTTCCGGCGCCGGCTTTTTTTATTGACTGTTTTTATTGTCCGCTTTTTATGGCCTCGAGCCGCGCGAAGCGCGCAGCCAGAACAAAACCTGACCCGAATCCCAAGGAGTTCGAAATGAACATCAACGATCTCAAGCAACACCTGCCCGACTATGCCAAGGATCTCAAGATCAATTTCGGCAACGTGCTCGATACAGAGCAGCACGAGCATCTCAACCCGTCCCAGGTCTGGGGCACGGCGCTGGCAACCGCGATCGCCAGCCGCAACAAAGCGTTGATCGAAGTGGTTGAGGCCCAGGCGCGCGAAGTGCTGGACGTCGCTTATTTTAAGGCCGCCAAGGCCGCCGCAGCGATCATGGGCATGAACAACATTTACTACCGTTTCCTGCATCTGTCCAGCAACGACGAGTACGCGAAACTGCCAGCGAAGCTACGCATGACCATCGTCGGAAGCCCCGGCATCGAAAAAGCTGATTTCGAGTTGATGAGCCTGGCCGTCTCTGCCGTCAACGGTTGCGGCATGTGCATCGACAGCCACGAAAAAATCCTGATCAAGGCCGGCTTC
>JAIVHD010000303.1 GCA_020201235.1 Lysobacteraceae bacterium | reverse complement strand
CAAGATCGAGCGAACCGGAAAACCGGCCACCGACCCCATTGGCCACACCCCCGCCAGAAGTTATTCTAGCTCTTCAAAGCGGGGCCCGCCACCATGCAATTTCGATGGTAGACCCTCTGGCACGCATTGCTTGCCCTTCGCTCTGTGGCGAAGTCACAGCGGCCTGCCCAGTCTTCCCAGGGACCCTGACGGGGCGCTAACCCTTTCCAGATCGCGGAATTACACCGCTTGATCTACCACCGACTTATGCCGGCGCTCTGCCTGTCTAATTGGTTTCGGAAGCGGGCCAGAACCCCGATTTGGTAACCGGGTAGTAAACGGGGCAGCGTGGTCGAGAAAGCCTGTGCCAGCTAAAATAGGTACCGACCTACAGGGTCGCGGTTAAACGGCCTGTATGCGCGCACCCCGCCCGCCGCCCGATTTGCGCCCCGGGGCCGGTTCAGGCAGAATCACCAGTACGCCCGGTCATAGCGGCCCGGCGAATCATTGGAGGGGAACCATGAAGTTTTTGATGATGGCGCTTTTTGCGCTGATTTTCTCAGGCTGTGCCTCGGTCGAGCGACCGGTGGCCGCAAAATCCAGGGAACACGTTGTAGAACGTAACTACCTGCTCGGCCAGACGAAGACCGCGCACGTGGGCGATGCGATGGTCCGTGTAAAGGATTACTGGGTGACTCGGACCAATAATCCAGCAGTCACCCCCACTTCGGCTGTGACGATCAACCCCACAGGCTGGGACGGCCCGGTCACTTACTCGCCTGGCATGCTCTTTCCAGTCGAAGGCGAAGTGACTTTGGGCGGTGAAAAGTACACGATCGTTCGGTTTGCCGAGTTCGGCGACAACGGCCGATTGATTATCGATAGCGACGGACGGTTGGATGGTCGTTTCCTTAATTTGTACAACCGCCCCGTACCGATGTTCAAGCATGACGTCGAACCTTCGAATACGCGGTTTGAGAGAACCGTTCAGCAAGAGGTTGAGCGCGATGTGACGTTTTTGAACTTTGAGCTTATTTATTCAGGATCAAGCGGCGGTTCAATCAATGTTTTATATCGCGAATACACGCCCGACGATTTGATCCGCCCGGCGTTTTCGCAGACCGCGAGCTATGACGTCGGCTCACAAACAATTAGATTTCGGGGGATGCTGATAGAAGTACATGACGTCGATGGTGCCTCGATTCGCTATGCCGTTATGGAGGATGGGCTCTGACAAGTTGAGCGAGCAAGGAGGCCCGCGCGACTCTGTCAGTTTTCATTGCCGCCGTCGCGCGTATCGGAAGCACAAACGGCCTTTCCCCCGAATTCCAGCAGTATCCAGAGCCGCACCAAGTTGCCGTTTGCCCCCGGTTGCAGCCCGCAGCGGGCAGGATCTCGCCCGATTCTGCTTTGTCTTAACCAATCGAACGGCGAAGCCCCTCGCGTGGGATAGTTGCGTGCGGCCGTCCTTGGGGCAAACGACGGGCTGGTTTCAACTGCAAGCCTTACTAATGCAATCAGAAGTATCATTGGTGTTGCAGCTGCAAATACTTCACATGAAGGGGTTCTTTTAGCCGGTGTTGCCGGCTTGGTCGCAGGCGCAATGTCCATGGCTGCTGGTGAGCTCGTTTCCGTCAGTTCGCAGTCCGATACCGAGAATGCGGATCTTACGCTTGAAAAAAAGTCGTTGGAAAAAATTTCGAGCTGGAAAGAAATGAACTTGCCTCGATTTATGAAGACAGAGGCGTAGAGCGATTGCTGGCCAGGCAAGTCGCTGAGCAAGTTATGGCGCACGACACCCTTGGAGCGCATGCCAGAGATGAAATAGGGATCTCGGAGATAGACAGTGCACGCCCGGTTCAAGCTGCCTTTTCTTCAGCAGGCGCCTTTACTCTCGATGCGCTGATCCAGCGAGGGAGCTGCGTCCTGGGCCCGAACGTAAGCAGACGCAAGCATTGCGGTGGCAAGCAACAGGCGATGCATCGAGAACTATTCCTCGTCAGACCGGAGGCAGTATCGGCTGCAGATAGTACACCATGAATCGTTTTGGCCGAAGCAGTCTGCTGATCAATGACCTCGTCAGGAAGCGGTGGTTTTCAGGTGGATGCCAAGGTGCTAGCGCTTCATGGGCCCGATCAGCACCACCCAGCAGCCCGCCCTGATGACGGCACTGATGATGATCATCCAGGAAAACGCCGCGCCGGGTGACGTCGTGTCCAGCAGCCACTCGTAGAGCACGCCGCCGAGTCCGGCCGCGAGACTGCTGGAGAAGTTGGTAAGCGCCATCAGGCAGGCGAAGATGGTCGCGGCCACCGCAGGGGAGACGATCCTGGCGGCGAGATCGAGCTGGATCAGCACGCCGATGACGATTCCGGCATGGGCAAGAGTGAGCGGCGCGTAACGTCGACATAGAAAACCATAGGCGATGCTCCCCAGGATGCAGCCGAGCCCGAGGGCCGACAGCGCGTTGCCGAAGACCTGCTCGCCAAGCCCCAACTGCTCGGTCATGTGCAGGTAGACGATGGTCGTGGACAGGGGCTCGAAGCTCCACAGCCCAAGGTAGAGCGCGATGCCGACAAGCGCGGGCGAGCGCAGCTCGGCCAGTATTTTTTTCATCGCCCCTCGCGCAGCCCCAGGCGGCAAGCTGCTTCGGGTTTCCTTCGTTCGCCAGGCGAGCACGGACGTCCCGAATGCCAGCACCCCGACGATCAGGAAGGCGTGGTACTCGAGGCCACGGGCGTTGAGGTAACCCCCCCAGCACGCCGGTCAGCAGCGTGGCGGCGTAGGTCGACGCCCACTGCACCGACTGGAACACGCCGGTAAGCCCGCGGGGCTGGCCCTTGTCGATCATCATCGCGTCGACCACCACGTCGGAAAAGGCGATGGTCATCGTCGAGGTACACAGCAGGAACAGCAACAACGCGTACTGGCTGTTGCCCGGTCGCAACCAGAACAATGCAATGAAGGCGACCGCGCACAGCAGCGCCGAGAGCATCAGGTAGCTGCGCCGCCGATAACCGAGCAGCGGCACGAAGTCGCTCAAGGGGCCGAACAGGGGTTTCAGCGACCACGGCAGCGAGACGACGGCGACAAACAGGGACATGAACGCCGCGTCCTCGCCCCAGGAGCGCAACAGCGACAGCACCGGCTGGCGACCAGCCCGGCAACCGGCTCACCGAAACCCTGGATGAAATATAGCGTGCCGAACAGGAACGAGAGCCGGACCACGGAGTCCCGGTCAGTGATCTTGGGGGCAGGCACCTCAACGGCTTGACTAGACACGGCGCAGCCTGGCATTGGTCAGACAATAGGTGCCGTACAGAAACAGCCCGATTCCCATCAGCCCGAGCAACCAATTTCCCAGCTTTTCGGTGCTGATCTGCCAGAGTGCGGACGTGACGTCGAGGACTTCTCTGCTGTCGGAGAACCACCCGGCCCGTGCCAGTTGCCAGCCGATGATGAGGAAAAGAATCGCGCGCGATGCAATGCCCATGCTGGCCGATCCGGCCAGCATGGCTGTCACGCCAGTCGATATGTTCTCGGTGTTCCACTTGTCCTTGAACGGTTGACTCCACGCGCGCCAGCAATGGTAGGCGCCGACACCGATGACGACCAGACCGACCAGTCCCAGGATCACGCTTCCACCGGGGGTCGCGATTACCGAAGCGGCCATCGATTCCGTGCCGGAATCCGAGTCGCTTTGCCAGAAAGTCGTCAGACGACCCAGCGCCGCGCTCATCAGCGAAAGATAGGCCAGCGCGCTGACCACATAGCCGGCACGTTGAACCAGCGCCTTCGCACCGTGTCCCTTTTCCGACGGATCGGCAATGGCCTGGTAGAAGCGCCAGAATACGTGGGCCGCCAGACCGAGAAACAGCAGAATCAGCAACGTACGCCCGGCAACAGCCTCGCCGCCGATCTGAATCAGTCCATCGGTTCCGGTTACACGCCCTTCCGCAACGCCCAGCGCAGCCGGGTCACGAGCACCCAGGCCAGCGCGACAAATGTAACGATGGAACCCATCGCATGACTGCTCGGGAAGCTGCTGGTAAAAACCATGGCCATGCCGTCGGCGGTCCCGGGTCGGGGCTGGGAAAACAGCAATTTAAGCACGAAACTCATCCCCACGCCGCCGGTGATGACAGCAACGACAAGACCGGCTGTCCGTCCCATTCCGCGCACGACCATCCAGCCGGCGCAGGCCAGCGTCGCTATGCCCAGCATGCCAAGACTGCCAAGCGCGGTGAGATCACGCACAAGCTCGATAAGCCGGTGGCTGCCCTCCGACGGCTGCAAGGCTTCGAATACCAATCGATCCAGACGCCGTCCGACTTCGGTATTGGTCAGTACTGAAAGCAAAGCGAACAACCCGAGACACGCGATCAGTCCAGCGATTGCTCGAGCCCTTCCCTGCGATTTCTGCGTAATGGTCATTCAGTAGAAACAAGTTGGCGTTGGACGACGCAAGATTAGCATGCGATCCGCCGCTGTCAGGGATCCGGGCCGGATGGTGCCGGCCGAGCTGTCTCGCGCAGGTCCGCGATATCATACGGGGATGCCCCGGAACCTTGATGCGCTTTCGGCGAAACTTCCCGAGCTGCTGCTCGATCCGGTGGTCGTGGTGGACGAGACGGGCCGGTTCGTCTTCGTCACCGCTGCCTTCGAGCGGGTTCTGGGCTATGCGAAGGCGGAGGTGATCGGGCAACCGATTTTTGACCTGGTGCACTCGGAGGACCGCGAGCGGACTCGGGCTGGGGCCGCGCAGGTCATGCAGACCGGCTTCCATGTCCACTTCGAGAATCGCTATCTGCACAAGGACGGGCGGGTGGTACACATGATGTGGTCGGCGCAGTGGTCCGAGGCCGATCGGTTGCGGATTGGAGTGGCGCGGGACGTCACCGCACTGAAGCAAGCCGAGGCTGCGCGCGAGGCTATCTACAAGATTTCGGAGGCGGCGCAAGTCGCCGAGAGCCTGCCTGAACTGTGCCGAGCGATCCACACTGTCATTGACCGACTGCTCCCGGCGGGTAATTTCTACGTGGCGCTTCTGGACGAGCAAAGCGGCAGATTGTCGTATCCCTACTGCGAGAGCCGCCGGCACCCCGCGCGTTAGTCGGAACCCCTTTCGCCCGGTATGCCCCTGGAGTACGTGATTCGATCGGGTCAGCCGCCGCTCACTGTGGATACGCATGCCCCTGAGCTCGGCGGTTCACCGGAAGATCCTGACCCGGGCGGCAGCTGGCTGGGTGTGGCGCTGCTGACCGGGGTGCGGGTGGCCGGCGCCGTTGTCGTGGAAACAGCCAGGGTAGGCAGCTTGGTGATGTCCCAAGTCACGATCTGGTTGGGTGCAGTCGCTTCAAGCTGCGGCTTCACATGGTGCTGCGCCGGGCGCTGGTTGCGCCGTTCCCGACCCTCCTTGCGGGCTCTCAAGCGCCGGTACATCGTCGACACTGAGGCCTGGGCGCACTGGACAAGCGCAAAGCGTGCGCTAAGCACTTCGAAAAAGCGTTCCTCAGCCCACCTTATTCACCACTGTGTCGTAGCGAGGGGCCGACAGGTCCTGTGACCAGGGCGTTTTGCGACCGAGCGCACCGGAAGCGTACTCGCCCGGCTTGTAGATAACGGCGGGGTGAGGATGCGCGACCGAGCGAAACGCCCTGGACGCGGGGCATGGCGGCACCGCAGTAGACACCGTTGTGGATAAGGTGGGCTCAGAGGCCAGACTGCGGCAGCAGTGCTGTTCTCGCCCGGCCAATAACCCGGCTCACCAATCCAGAACCAGCAAATGGCCGCGATGCCAGGTTTTCCATGGCCTGAATCAGAGAACTTTCCGGCTGTACCCGAAAACCTCGCGAAAAAACACCTCGAAATCTGAACATTCCTGAAATTCGATTGCCAGGCAGGGGTCGACCCGATCGAATCAGTTTCCTGAAATATGCCTGTCCAATTGGTTTCATGCCAGAAAGAAAAAAGGCACCCAATTGGGTGCCTTTAGAATAGGTGAGGCGTTACACCGTTCGCTGCCAAGCCTGCAAATACCGATGACCCTATAAGGGCTGTTGCGTTGGTTGTAGCGAAGATTACTGCTTTAATTTTAATGTTAATTGTTTCCATAAGCCCTCCTGTTAAGCTTGTTATTAGGTTTGATACGCTAAATGGCTCAGTGGCAATGGCGCTTAGAACGACACTTGCGCAGAACAAACAGGCAGACTTTTTAAGCAGTGACGGATTCGAACCGCCCACACCTCCGAAGAGTTTACTATTTTTAGTATAGCTCAGCATTGCATCTTTGTCAAGATTATGTTGAAGCGACTGTTGAACGAAGCCGCTACGCGGCAGAAAACCCCATTCATGCTGTGTAATCCTTGACTGGCGTCCAATCCGGGCGCGTTTTCAAGGAGTTTACCATGAACAAATCCGAACAAAAACGCTTCGA